>JAILNT010000368.1 GCA_024691265.1 Treponema sp.
TAATAGAAGTTATTGAAGAAAAAAACGATAATCAAGAACAAGTTGATATAAATGATAGAGATGATATTGAACTTTCAGAAAAAAATCCTTCTTATGAAGAAGATAATTTAGTAAGCAATTTATCTTCAGAATCTAATGATACACAGGAAGAAACTCCAAATCCTTTTGACCAAGCTATAAATAGCGTTGATGAAAAAGATAAGGAAAATCAAAAAAATTCATTAGATGAAGATTTTTTTGATATTGATATAAATGCTGAAGATGAAGATGAAATTAAAGCTCAGCAAGAAATGTGGAATGCAAGAAACACAAATACAATCCGTCCTATTACAGTAGGAACTTTCAATAATCCTGTATCAGATCCGCTAAATCCTGTTTTTGAACAGATGGATAGAGACATTCAAGAAGAAATGAACCTCTACACAGCAAATGATAAAAATGAATATTCTAAGGAAGAACAAGACTTTGCTGATAATACTGATGTAGAAGATGAAGAAACAAAGCAGGAAATTGATGCAGAGCTTGCAGAAGATAAAAAAGAAGATTCTAGTAACTATGAAAATCCATCTGAAGAAAAATTTATAGATGAAGAAATTTATGATGATGACGAAGTCTATGATGATAGTGAAGATGTAAACAGCAAGCCGATTGATTTCGTTGATAATACAGATGAAAAAACAAGCATAGAAGATGCAGAAAAAATAGCTATGCAAGTTTCAGAGAATAAAATAGAGGATTCTGAAGAAAAAATAAAGGAAGAAGAAATAATAGAAGAAGATTCAGATGAAAATGATACAAATGATTACATTGATGAATCTGATGATGAAATTTATGAGTCTGATGAAATTTCAAATATAAAAGACAATCCTGATGCAGAATCCGATGTGGAAAATGAAAATTTGAAAGAGAATATAGAAGAAGAAAAAAATGAAAATTCTGTTTCTCCAATTTCAGTTCCTGAAAAAGTAGAAAGACCCAAAAATATAGCTTATTCAATTCCAACAGAAGGTGTTTTAACTACTTATGATGAAAACCCTTATTGGATTATCGATGATGAAACAAAACAAGCTGCACAAAATTTAAAGAGTACGCTTAATGAATTTAAAATCGAAGCTGAAATAACAGGAATAAGAAAAGGTCCTGTTGTAACTATGTTTGAAATGCTGCCGGCTCCTGGTGTAAAGCTCAGCAAAATAGTGGCATTACAGGATAACATTGCCCTTCGCCTTGCAGCAAGTTCTGTTCGTATTGTAGCTCCTATTCCAGGGAAAAGGGCAGTTGGTATTGAAGTTCCTAATAAAGAAAGAGCTATTGTAAGTTTCAAAGAAATTATCGAACAGGATTTACCGGCATGGTCAAAAATGGCTGTCCCTGTAATTCTTGGAAAAGATATTAGCGGCGAATCTCAAATAATGGATTTAGTAAAAACACCTCATTTACTTATTGCCGGTGCAACAGGAGCTGGTAAATCTGTATGTGTAAACAGCTTGATTCTTTCTATTCTTTATAAGAGAAAGCCAGAACAAGTAAAAATGATTCTCATTGACCCTAAAATTGTAGAGCTAAAACTTTATAATGATATTCCACATCTTTTAACTCCTGTAATCACAGAAGCTAAAAAGGCATTCCAGGCATTACAGTATTGTTTGTGTGAAATGGAAAGAAGATATGCACTGCTCGACCATTTGGGAGTTAGAGATATAACTTCATATAATAAAAGAATCGTAGAAAGAAAAATTGCTACAGAAAAGCTTCCATATATTGTTGTAATTATTGATGAATTTGCTGATTTAATGGCAACAAGCGGTAAAGAACTTGAAACAACCGTTGCCCGTCTTTGTGCAATGAGCCGAGCTGTTGGTATTCATCTTGTTCTTGCAACTCAGCGACCTTCTATTGATGTTATCACAGGTCTTATAAAAGCAAATATACCTAGCCGTATAGCATTTATGGTTGCTTCTAAAATGGATAGCCGAATCATTATAGACCAGGTAGGAGCAGAAAAACTTCTTGGTAAGGGTGATATGCTTTACGCTGGAGCTGTAGACCCATTCCCTGTACGTATTCAGGGAACTTTTGTAAGTGATACAGAAGTGGAAAATGTCGTTGAATATGTAAAACAATATGGAGAGCCTGAATATATAGATGAAGAAATATTCGTTGACGATGAAGAAGATGACAGCAATCAGCAATCATTCTCTTCAGACGGAGAAGATCCTTTATATGATAAAGCACTGGATATTGTAATACAGGCAGGAAAGGCTAGTGCAAGCTATATACAGCGTAGATTAAAAATAGGCTACAATAGAGCTGCTCGTCTTGTTGAAGAAATGGAAGCAAGAGGAATAGTTGGCCCTGCGAACGGAAGTAAGCCTAGAGAAATAATTCACATGCCATAGCAAAATAAAAACCCGCAAGATTTTGCGGGTTTTTTTATAACTAACTTCCTAAAGTATAAAATCAAATAAGCTTATTTCTTAGCTTTCTTTGCTTTTTCTGTTTTTTCTGCCTTTTCAGGTGGATAACAACATACTACAGAATTGTCTGTATGGCTAAATGGAGCTGGAATATATTTATCAGCGTCCCAGTCATTTTCCCAATGTTTTCCATCAAGAAGATATCTGAACTGGTATTCTTTACCAGCATCAAGTTCTAATTTTACAGAGAAACTTCCATCTTTTTTATTTAATTTCAATGGCATTTCTGTACTGCTCCAGCTATTGAAATCACCAGCAATAGTGATATGCTCTGCACCATGTGCAGCTTCTGGAGATACTGTAAATGTTACATTGCACTTAGTCTTGTCTTTAGAAAACGTTTTTTTCAAAGCCATATAATAACTCCTTTTTTTTATGCCATTGAAAATAAGTGGCAGTTGCTTATTTGATAATTGTAGTATACTATAAATAGTAGCTTTCGTACACAAATTCTAATCCACAAAAAAATATTTTCAACAAATTTTATGGATTGTTCCGCAAGAATTTTTTACGAAAAGAGAACTTTAAGGAAACTTTATGGAAAACAAACATTACCTTTTCACTTCTGAGTCTGTTGGTGAAGGTCATCCAGACAAATTGTGCGATCAAATATCAGATGCGGTTCTTGACGCATGTCTTAAAGAAGATCCAGAAAGTCACGTTGCTTGCGAAACATTCGCTTCTACAGCCCTTGTTCTTGTAGGTGGAGAAATCAACACAAAAGCTGATTATATCGATGTTAATAAAATTGCTCGTGATGTAGCAAAAGAAATCGGATATACAGATGCAGACTATGGTCTTGATTGTGATTCAATGGCAGTATTGAACATGATTCATTCTCAATCTCCAGATATTAATCAGGGAGTTGTTGGAGAAGGTCTTGATGAATACAAAGGTCAGCAGGGTGCTGGTGACCAGGGAATGATGTTCGGTTTTGCCTGTCGTGAAACACCCGAACTTATGCCAGCTCCTATTATGCTTGCTCATAAATTAATGTTAAAAGCAACAGAGCTAAGAAAGAGCGGAGAATTCAACTGGCTTCGTCCTGATGCAAAAAGCCAGGTTACAATTGAATATGAAGGAAATAAACCTGTTCATATTGATACAGTTGTATTAAGCCATCAGCATGGACCTGAAGCTTCTAATGAACTTATTCGTGATACTATCATCAATAGAATTATTAAGCCTGTTCTTGAACCAACAGGTCTTTTTGATTCAAAAACTCATTTCCATATTAATCCAACTGGAAGATTCGAAATTGGAGGTCCATTTGGAGACACAGGTCTTACAGGTCGTAAGATTATTGTAGATACTTATGGTGGTATGGGTCGTCATGGAGGCGGAGCTTTCAGTGGTAAAGACCCTAGTAAAGTTGACCGCTCTGCAGCTTATATGGCTCGTTATATTGCCAAAAATATTGTTGCAGCAGAGCTTGCAGAAAGATGTGAAGTACAGCTTGCATATGCTATTGGTGTTCCTTATCCTGTTTCAATCATGGTTGAAACATTCGGAACTGAAAAAGTTGCTGTAGCCAACATTGAAAAAGCTGTTTCAAAAGTATTTGACTGTACACCAGCAGGAATTATAAAGACTTTAGATTTGAAACGTCCTATCTACTCAAAAACAGCAGCTTATGGACATTTCGGAAGAAATGACTTCCCTTGGGAACAAGTAAACAAAGTTAATGCTCTTCGTGCAGAAATATAATATTTTTGTTCTAATCCACATCATGTGATATAATACTGGATATAAACGGCAGTCTTCATTTTAATACAATGGAGACTGCCGTTTTAGTAGTAGGACGGTATACTATGACTTTGTTAAATGATGCAGATATAAAAATCATAATGGAAAGATTCAAAGCTAATAATCCAAATCCACAAAGTGAGCTTAAATGGAAAAATCCATATACATTATTAGTGGCTGTTGTACTTTCTGCACAAGCTACCGATAAAAGCGTAAATAAGGCAACAGAAAAATTATTTGAAAAAGTTGATAGTCCTCAAAAAATGTTGGACTTAGGTATAGCCGGTCTTATCCCTTATATTCGTTCTATAGGATTGTATAATAATAAAGCAAAAAATATTATAAAACTTAGCGAAGAACTTATAGAGAAGTTTGATTCAAAAGTTCCAGACACAATAAAAGAGCTTACAAGTCTTCCAGGTGTTGGTAGAAAAACTGCAAATGTAATGCTTAATGTAGCATTCAAAAAAGCCTCTATGCCAGTAGATACTCATCTTTTGAGAGTAAGCCCAAGAATAGGGCTTTCAGATGGAAAGACACCTCTGGAAGTAGAAGAAGATTTAATGCACTGTATACCTGAAGAATATCTTTTAGATGCTCATCATTGGCTGCTTTTACATGGCAGGTATATATGTGTAGCAAGAAAACCGAAATGTACAGAATGTTTTATAAAAGACATTTGTATATATAAAGAGAAAAACAATTTTTAGGAGAAACGAAAAAATGGACAACGTAGTAGATGCTGCACAAAAAGCAACTAGAGAAATTTCTGAACAAACAGGTCCTATGAAGGATTTTTTATCAAGAATATTTACAGAGGATAATATCTATAAATTTATAGGAGCAATTATAATGCTTCTAATATTCTATGGAATATATAAATTATTGATAAAAATAATCAAAAGTGTTCCGGAAGATAAAATAAAAAATGTGAACAAATTAATAATAAAGCGAATTTTTAGTTATGCCTTTTATATTTGTTGTGCTATGTATATTTTAAGCCTTTTTGGAATAAAATTTACAGCTATATGGGGAGCTGCTGGAATTGCTGGAGTTGCACTTGGCTTTGCCGCTCAAACATCTGTAAGTAATATTATCAGCGGTCTTTTTGTTTTAAGTGAAAAAACTATGAAAGTAGGTGATTTAATTACAGTTGGCGATATAACAGGTATTGTTGATATGATAAATCTGCTTTCTGTTCAAATCCATACATTGGATAATCAAATGGTAAGAATTCCTAATTCAACCATAATAAATTCAAATTTAATAAACACAACATACTTCCCAAATAGAAGAATGACTATTGCAGTTTCTGTAGACTACAATACAGATTTAGAGAATGCCTTAAAAGTTCTGTTAAAAGCACCCTCACTTTGTCCAACAGTTCTTTCAGATCCAGCTCCAGCTGCATGGATAGATAGTTTTGCTGACAGTGGAATAAACCTTGTTCTTGCTGTTTGGTTTAAAAAGGAAAATTTCCTTGAAACAAAAAATTCAACTTTCATAGCAATAAATAAGGTATTCAATGAAGGAAAAATTGTTATACCTTATAACAGAATAAATATTTGTACAGTTCATGACCCTCAGGCTGAAAGTATTGCTAGTGGTGAATTAAAATAGAAGTATAAGGTTTTCAGAAAAAAAGGAGAATCTATATGAATAAAGTTATAAAATATTTCGATAAGCTTGCTGAGTATCATAAAATACTTAGTCCCGAATATCCTGACTTTTTAGATAGATATATACAGACACGCTTATTACAACGTCTAAAAGGGGTAGGTCTTTTATGTGGAACAGACTGGACACCTCTTTATAAAAACAAATTCTTCTATTCAAGATTAGAGCATAGTATTGGCGTTGCTCTTATAATATGGAGATTTACAAAAAGTAAAAAGCAAACCATTGCAGGACTTTTACATGATGTATCTACTCCAGCTTTTAGTCATGTTGCAGATTTCAGAAATGGAGATGCAATGACACAGACTACGAGCGAAAAAGAGAACGACTATATGGTTCGTAATGATGTTGATCTTGGTCTTATTCTAAATAATGATGGTCTTTATTCTACAGAAGTTGGAAATTATCATCGTTATCCTATTGCAGATAATGATATTCCCCGTTTAAGTTCAGATAGACTTGAATATATGTTCCCATCGGGAATGGCATTAGATGATACATGGGATATGGAAAGTATTGCTAGAGTATACGAAGATATTACATTAATGCTGAATGAAGATGACCAGGCAGAACTTGGATTTTGTTCAAAAGAAACTGCTGAAGAATACTGTAAAAACTTTTGTCACACAGCAAATCTTTTGCAAAGGAATGAAAATAAACTTGCCCTTCAGCTTCTTGCTGAAATTTGTACCCTTGCAGTTAATGAAGAAATTGTTTCTGAAAGAGATTTTATGTCTCTTAGTGAAGAAGACATCATGAATAAATTTGAAGAAGCTGCAAATAATGAAAAGAGTGAAACAAAATTTGCAAGTTACTTTAGAACATTTACAACAATGTCTTCAATAGAACATTCTGATACACCTTTAGACGGTTATTTTAATGTAAAACTTGATGTAAAACGCCGTTATATAAATCCGCTTGTTGCAACAAAAGGAACTAAGGGAGTAAGAATATCAGAACTTTCTAAAGCTGCTGCTGAATACATTCAAGAAGCTTTAAATTATAAAGATTCTGCTTACGGCTGTGCAAAACTCGTATAAAAAAAGAAGCCAGAATATCTTTTGATATTCTGGCCTGGAGGTTAAACTATATACTTATACAATAAAAATAGGAGGATATTGTATTAAATTTTACTAGTTATGCTTCTCATAAAGGAACTGTTCTGGAAGATTAACTTTGAAGTCCTTTGCCAGATGACGGAATTCATCTGGCTGAATTGTCTGTCTCTTAACAGGAGACATAGAAAGAACTTTTACAAGAATCTCAGCTGATTTTTCTACAGTATGGAATAAACCAAATGTAAGGTCAAAATCTTCACCTGCACAGAACATTCCATGATGTGCCCAAATTGCAACATCATATTTCTTCATCAATTTACTTGTTTCAACTGCAATTTCTCTTCCACCAGGAACCATCCAAGGAACAACACCAATTCCATCAGGGAATACAACTGGACATTCTGTTGCACATTCCCACAATTCACGTGTAAATGCTTCATCAGTTAAAGGAAGAACAAATGTTAATGCAATAACATTTGTAGCATGTGCATGATAAATAACACGATACTTAGGATTGATAAGCTTCTTAACTTCAAGATTCATAAGATGAGAAGGAAGTTCACTTGTTGGTCTACCACCATTTACAAGTCCCCAGCGAATACGATAATTTTCACCTTTTGAATCCAATTCTATGATACAAATGTTTGCCTCTGGCTCGAGGATAACATTACGCATATATTTACCACTTCCACTTACAAGGAAGTATTCATTTGCAAGATTTGGAACTGCTGTACCAATTGGTGCCCATGGCTTATCTTCTGTAAAGAATGATTTTACTTCTTCTACTTCTTCATCCTTAATGCGGTAAGAAAGGTTTCCACCGTTTCTTTCGTGCCAGCCCTGTTCCCAACCATCATTACACATGCGGATAAAACCCTGCATGAATTTGGCGTCTGTAATCTTATCCATATTAAGCCTCTTTATTTGTTTTTTTCACTTTTACTTGCATTTTGCAGAATTAACTATTTTGTAGCAAGTGACAAAAACATTTTTTTGTATTCATCATAGCCCTGAACCTTAAAAGGAGAAACAGGGGTATACTCAATATTTATCTGGGAAGCAAGTTCTGTGTGACTCTTACTTTCCAAAACCATAGCAGCACTCATTGCAGCACCAAAAGCCGTAGCTTCTTTCATACTTGTAAGATAAACTTCATTACCATCAAGTACAGATGCAACAAGAGAATTATAAAGGGCATTTTTTCTGAAGCCACCCTCTGTAAATATTTTTGTACCAGCCTTAAGTCCTGCTCTTCTTAAAGCTGTTTCTGTTTGGATTGTCATTGAAAGGTCAAGGACAGCAAAGAAATATTTTTTAGCTCTTTCACCTTTCAAAATATCAGGAATAGCTTTACCTTCTGATATTTCTTCAAAAGAATAAAATTTTCCTCTTTCCATAATTCCAGCTTTTGATGTTGGGAATTGCCCACTACCAGTTACAATTTCTGGTAAAAGGAAAGTATCCTTTTCAGAAAGAATCTCATTAACAGCATCTTGTGTGCTTGAAGGGAAGTCTTCTGTATTATTAATCTTTTTATAGAGTTTTACGTAATTATCAACTTCCATGCCACCAAGGAAAATAGAAGTTTTAACCGGTTTTCTGAACGCACTGCGATTAAAAAATACAATTTTTCCTAAGTCATCTTCATTAAAGCTAAGTTCATTTTGAGGGTGCATACAAACACACCATGTGCCTGTAGAATTCAAAATGAAATCACCTGTATCATTTTTTGCGAGATAAGGTATAAGACTTGAATTAGAATCATGAATACCCATTGTTACAACAACGTCTGTACTAAGTCCTAATTTTTCTGCTATTTCAGATTTTAGATTTCCAAGCTTTTCACAAGTATTTTTATAATTTGTAGGAAGAAGATTTCTTATTCCAAGCTTATCAGCTACACTTGAAAAACTGTCATCATAAGGATTCAACAAATATGTATGACAACCCATAAATGTTGGTTCTACACCTTTTATTCCTGTAAATCTAAATCCAAAATACTGTGGAAGATTTAAAATTGTTTCTGTTTTAGCAAAATCTGCTGCAAAATGTTTTTTTAGAAAGTATATTCCCTTTGCAAGATTAATCATTGCAGAAAGAGGTGGAGTAGCTGTTGTTTTCTGTAATTCAGTTTTATTTCCACATAAATCATAAAATTCTTTTTGGAAGGCTTCTCCAGGCTCATGTGTATAGAAAATACAAGGAGCACAAACATTGCCATTTTTATCAACACAAACAGAAGTTGCTCCATGAGTTGTAACACTAATAGCTTTTATAGGATACTTTTTAGCAAAAGAAGCTATCTGCTCAACGAACCAGTCTTCCATTCCTGCTAAATCGTGAACATCTAATTGCTCGCCTGTTAAAGGTGATTTTATAGATAAAGGACTAAAATTTTTATATGCAGCATCAAGCTGTTCCAGCTTATCATCATAAATGGCTACTTTTTTATTGGTCATTCCAATATCTATGACCGCAATTACATATTTCATGTTTATATCATACCAAACTAGCAAGCATATACCTTGACAAAAAATCCAGTCACTAGCACAATATCGTCATAATGTATCAGCTACACGTTCAAAAATATTGGGATAATCGTGACCTTCCCTGTCACTTCGAATTCAGGAACCCTCAAGTTCCGTTTCCTTCTCATTCTCATGACTTTCATGAAATATGTATAGTCTATTCTGGTTCCGGGACACACATAACCCCACAAGGTAACTATGAGATTCAAGCCGGAGATATCATAAGCGTGAAACCAGGACAGCAGCACGGATACAAAAAAATCAACAACCTTGTACTGATGAATGTCCTTGTTCAGTCTTCTTTTTTTGTAGAAGATCCATTTGAACTTTCTGCAGTTCCAGGATATGGTGCCTTATTTGAACAAAATGCTCGTTCAATAAATTCTGCACCCATTCATTTTAGGTTGAATCAACTTCAATTATTTGAAATAAGAGCTATAATAGAAAGTATACAACAAGAGATAAATAATCAGACACCCGGCTATATTCCACAAAGTGCAGCACTTTTTCTTCAACTACTTGTCTTTATGCTTAGAGTCTACGGCAACAAAGATTTTTCAACAACAAATGTAAAAAATAATGCAAGTATACTTATAAAGCATATAGAGAAAAATTTTAGGAAAAGTATAACGATGCAGGAACTTGTTGATATAAGTGGACTTTCAGAAAGCAGTATCTTAAGAACATTTAAAAGAGTTACAGGCTATCCTCCATTTGTATATCAAAACAGGATAAGAATGTTTGCAGCAATAAACGACCTTATCTCTACAAATAAGGATATAACTCAAATAGCTCTTGATACAGGTTTTAGTGATAGTAACTATTTTAGCAGAAGTTTTAAAAAATTTATGAAAATGACTCCTACAGAATACAGGACACAATTTGCAACATCAGAAACAGGAAATTCTGATAAAAATAAATAAATTTTTTATGACAGTAAAAAAATAAAAAAATGCTGCCTTACAAAGTTTTTGACCTAAAGTTAAAAACAGTAAAGCAGCATTTTTTATAAATCGAGTTTAAGTATTAGTCCAAGTGGAACATATGCTTGAGTTCTACACTAACAGGAGAATTATCAGGATTTACTTCCATGATGTCAGCCATCATATCCCACCATTTTTGTGTAGTAGGAGTTACAGTTTTCTGAGAATCTCCGTCATGACCTTCTTTTACCTTCTGAACTGCAAAAAGAATATTTGTTTCTTCATCAAGGAAAATGTTGTAATCATATACACCAGCATTCTTTAATTCTTTTTTCAATTCTGGCCAAATACCATCATGACGCTTTTTATATTCAGCTGCCTGACCTGGATTAAGTTTCATCTTGAAAGCAACAACTTTATCAGCCATTTTTCGCCTCGATATTATATTAATTTACAAGCGTTTAATAATTAACGCTTTGAAGTAACTTCTGCTTCGTACTTAGCAACCTGGTCAATTACTCCAAGATCTGTAGGAACATTGCACTGTGCACAATATTCTTCCCAAACAGCTCCGAATGGAAGTGTCTTTTCTGCTTCAATAAGAGCAAGACGAGCACCATAATTTCTAGCATCTTCATATTCACGAAGTTTTTTATTTGGCATAAGAAGACCATGAAGCAATGATTTCTGAGCTGCACGGCTACCTGTTGCCCAAGCACCAATACGGTTAATAGATGCATCAAAGTAATCTGTTCCGATATGAATCTTTTCAAGCTGGTTAGAACGTATGATTTCTTCTCCAACGTTTTTAAGTTCATCATTGAAGAGAATTACATGGTCACTATCCCATCTTACACCACGAGAAAGGTGGAAAAGAATTCCTGGAACATACATTAATACGGTACCAATCTTATCAGAAACATTTTCTGTTGGGTGGAAATGTCCAAGGTCAAGTGTCAAAAGAATATCATTCTTTATTGCATAGCCGAGATAGAACTCATTACTACCAACAACATAAGATTCTGTTCCAATTCCAAATACCTTTGATTCTACAGAATCAAGAAGATAATCTTTAGAAATCTTATTAGAAAGGATTTCGTCCAAAGAATTCTTCAAAATCTCACGATAAATGTTATGGTCTGCAGGAATATCTTTCATACCATCAGCAATCCAGATATTATGAACACAAGCAGACCCCTGAGCTTTACCCATAGCTTCGCCAATTTCACGACATCTCTTTGAATGTTCAATCCAGAAATCACGAATTCCCTTATCTTTATTTGTCAATGTAAGCCCATCAGCCTTTGGATGAGAAAAGAAAGTACTATTAAAATCAAGAGCTATACCATGTTCCTTTCCCCAGTCAATCCAACTCTGGAAATGTTCTGGGCGAAGTTGATCACGGTCAACTTTCTTAGATGTACTGAAATCAGCATAATTAGCATGAAGATTAAGACGATATTTACCAGGAGTAAGGCTGATTGCCTTCAATATATCAGCACGGAGTTCTTCAATATTACGTGAACGTCCAGGATAATTTCCAGTAACTGCAAGTCCGCTTCCAAGAGATGCTCCTGCATTCTCAAATCCTACGATATCATCTCCCTGCCAACAGTGTAAAGAAATTGGAATCTGTTTAAGAACAGCAATTGCTTTGTCTGTATCAACACCGATTGCTGCGTATGCTTCTTTTGCAGCCTGATAATTAGAAGTTGCCATATATTCTCCTTTAATAAAAAGCTAAGTAATATAAAAATTAAAAAACATGTATTCTATGTTAATTCTTAGTAAATATGGTAAATATAAAAATGACTATTATCCTTGACAAAACAAGCAAGCTATAGCATAAATTCGTCATTTGGTATAAAAGGAAAAAAAGCAAGTCTAAAATCTCTTTATATAACTATTTATTAATAATTTCTTTAAACTGTTCATAATTATTTTCACTAGGACCTGGTCTATAATAGATCGCAAATTCTATGGTTTCAAAGGCATACTTATATTCTTCTAAAATAGAAGCATAAGCCCTTGCTACAATTTTTGGATTATTTCTAAAAGCCCCGCAACCAAATGCTCCAAGAATAATAACATCTACTCCAAAAGAAGCAGCCGCATTTAAAATTTTGCGTCCACGTTTTATGTGAAGCTTTTCAAGTTCGGAAGCTGAAATTATACTATCATCATAGTTATAAAACAGGTTTGGAGCAGCACAAGTTATTACATCTGTTTTATACCAATCTCTTTCATCTAATAGATTCATTTTTTCATCATCAGATTTAAAAACTGTAACTGCAGGAGTATAAATTAAGTCATCATTATAACAAAAATCATAGTTAGATGCTTTTGCTTCTAAATGTTTTTTATAAAATCCATTTAACATCTCATCATCTATAAGGTTGAAGTATAAAGTTGATATTCTACAAAGGCTTTCTTCTTGTGCAGTAGCCCCATTTCTTACACCTCCGCCAGGATTAATCGCAGAAGCAAAATTTAGGACACAGACTTTTTTATCCTTATAATTTGCGGCAGCCTGAAATGTTTTATTTGAACTAACAAGAACAGTAGCTTCTTTATCTTTTATTTTTAAATCTGGATTTAAAATCTGTTCTTCTGTTATTAATACCTGATTTGCCCGTGAAAATTCTATAGAGTTTACGAGATTTATATTTTCTTTACAGAGTTTTTCTGTGTCTAGAAAAACTTTTTGATTAATTTTGTTTATATAACCAATCATTCTAAAAATTCCTAAAAAAAATAAAAAAAATT
>JAILNT010000374.1 GCA_024691265.1 Treponema sp.
TCTTAGTAATGAACCTTTAATGGTTGATGTTGTTGCTGTTGAAGAGTCAACTGTATTGTTTATAAACATGAAGAAGCTTATTTCTTCTAAATATAAAAGTCATATAGTTATGAATCTTCTAAAGGTTTCTGCTAAGAAAAATCTTAATCTTTCCCGCCGTATATTTCACACTTCTTCAAAAAATATAAGGGGAAGGATTTTATCTTATCTTTCTTATCAAAGTTTGATTAATAATTCAAAGGAATTTGAGATTCCTTTTAATAGGCAGCAGCTTGCAGATTATCTTAATGTAGATAGAAGTGCTCTTTCGGCTGAATTAAGTAAGATGCAAAAAGATGGATTTTTGGATTTTCATAAAAATCATTTTCTTCTAAAAGAGCTAGATTAATGTATAGCTTTTTGTTATACAGACCTTATAAAGCTTCAACAGTCTAGTTAAAGATAATATCTATACATAAAATTATAAATTTTATATACTAAGGCTTTAGTATGGCAGACTCTACTAAAGCGTGCCTAGTCCTCGCTAATGGACTAGTATTTGAAGGTAAAAGTTTTGGAGCTTCAGGCTGTATAACAGGTGAAGCAGTTTTTACTACCGGTATGAACGGTTACTTGGAAACTTTAACAGACCCAAGTTACTACGGGCAGATTGTTACACAAACATTCCCGCTTATCGGTAATTATGGTCTAATTCCAAGTGATTTTGAAAGTTCAAAAATCCATGTAAGAGGCTATATTGTCCGCTCCTGGTGTGAAGAGCCATCTAATTTCCGTTGTGAAAACAATATTGATGTGTGGCTAAAAGAACAGAATATCATAGGACTTTATGATATTGATACAAGAGCTTTAACAAAAGTATTGCGTGAAGCTGGTGTAATGAACGGAATGATAATTTCCGGAGACAGTGCAGAAGCCAAAGAGAAGTTTGCCGCATTAGAAAATCCTAGTGAAAAACAGAAATTACTTGAAGAAATCAAATCTTATAAAATTGAAAAAGCCGTTGAAACAGTTACTTGTGATGCTGTAAAAATCGAAAAAGATGCAAATACCGTATTTGAAGAAAGTGCAAAATATAAAGCTGTTCCTGTTCGTGCTGATGGTACGAAAGAGAACGACATTGAAAAGGCAATGAAAGACGGTAAGGGCAAAAAGGTTGTCCTTTGGGATTTCGGGGCAAAAGCAAATATCCGCAGAGAGCTTTTAAAAAGAGGGCTTGAAGTTGTTACTGTCCCAGCTACAGCAAGCTATGAAGAAATTCTTGCAGAAGAACCTGATGGAATAATGCTTTCAAATGGACCTGGAGACCCTAGTGACAATGTTGGAATTATTGAAGAAATAAAGAAACTTTTGAATGATAGAATACCAATATTTGGAATCTGTCTTGGTCATCAGCTTCTTGCATTGGCAAAAGGTGCAAAGACTTCAAAATTGAAGTATGGACATCGTGGAGCTAATCAGCCTGTAAAGCATCTTTCTTCTGGCCGTGTTTATATTTCAAGTCAGAATCATGGCTATGCAGTAGAAAATGACAGCATTCCAGATGGTGCAATTCTTAGCTTTGTAAATACAAATGATGGCACTTGTGAGGGTATTACATACACAGATACACCTGCATTTAGTGTTCAATTCCACCCTGAAGCCTGTTCTGGACCTTTGGATACAAGTTTCTTGTTTGATGAGTTTGTAAAGCTTATTAATAATCATAATTATTTGAAATCTTTCAAGGCTAATACAGAAAGAATAGATGCAATAAGCTATTTTGCGTCTACTATAAAGCATACAAAAGATGCAAATAATGAACATTTAGCATAAAAGCATAAAGATTGTACTTTATTGAAAAAAAAACGAGTCTTTTGAAGTTAGCCTTCATTAGACTCGTTTTTTTACCAGGAGATTAGATTTTCTATTGGCAAATTAGCCAAGCATTGTTTTTATATCGTCTTCGACAGTTGTGATTCCGCCAATACCGAAATTCTCAACAAGGAATTTTACTACATTTGGAGAAAGGAAAGCTGGAAGAGTTGGTCCTAAGTGAATATTCTTTACACCCAAAGAAAGAAGAGCAAGAAGAACAATAACGGCTTTCTGTTCGTACCATGCAATATTGTATACGATAGGGAGCTTGTTAACGTCATCAAGACCGAATACTTCCTTGAGCTTTAGGGCAATAAGAGCAAGTGAGTAACTGTCATTACACTGACCGGCATCAAGAACGCGTGGAATACCAGCAATGTCACCTAAGTTAAGCTTGTTGTACTTGTATTTTGCACAACCGGCTGTAAGAATAACGGCATCTTTTGGAAGGGCCTTTGCAAAATCTGTGTAGTAGCTTCTGCTCTTTGCTCTACCGTCACAACCTGCCATTACGATAAACTTCTTGATTGCTCCACTCTTAACAGCATCTACAACCTTGTCGGCAAGGGCAAATACCTGTTCATGAGCAAAACCACCTACAATCTTTCCTGATTCAATTTCTTTTGGAGCTGGTAATTTCTTTGCCATTTCGATAATAGCAGAGAAATCTTTCTTTCCGTTCTTATCTTCTTCAATATGTGGACAATCAGGGAATCCAACATCATTTGTTGTAAATATTCTGTTCTTGTAAGAAGCACTAGGAGGAACAAGACAGTTTGTAGTAAGAAGAATTGGACCATTGAAGCTTTCAAATTCGCTCTTTTGAAGCCACCATGCATTTCCATAGTTACCAACGAAGTTATCGTACTTCTTGAAAGCTGGATAATAATGAGCAGGAAGCATTTCTCCGTGGGTGTAAACATCAACACCTGTTCCCTGTGTCTGCTCAAGTAGCATTTCAAGGTCTTTAAGGTCATGTCCTGAAATAAGGATTGCAGGATTATTTCTTACACCAATATTTACTTCTGAAATTTCAGGGTTTCCATAAGTACTTGTATTAGCTTTATCGAGCAATGCCATTGCTTTTACGCCTATGCTACCTGTTTCCATTGTAAGGGAAATGTAGTCATTAAGAGACATGTTATCATCTAGAAGCTTTGCAAGTGTATTTATCATAAATGCATTGATGCTGCCATCTGTATAGCCAAGAATAGCGGCATGCTTCAAATAAGCTGCAAGACCTTTCAAACCATAAGTTATAAGTTCTCTCATGCTTCTTATGTCTTCATTTTCTGTTGCTAATACTCCGCTTTTTGCATTAGGAGCAATCTCTTTTCCATTGGCAATCTTATTTGTATAAGCTTTAGTCATCATTGTTGCAGAAGCTAAAACTTTGTTATCAAAATTTGCATTTGTGATTGTCTTAAAAAGGTTATCCATAATCAAAGAAGATACGAGTTTAACATCTTCTTCTTTTGTTCCATTTTCTGTTACTGCAAGTGCAAGTTTTTTTGTTTCAAGAATAAGATTATCCTGTTCTGCGGCTGTAGAAGCACTTTTTCCACAAACACCTCCTTTTGTACAGCCTTTACATCCGGCTGTTTCCTGACACTGAAAGCAGAACATTTCATTTGTATCTGACATAAAAAAACTCCTTGAAAAGATTTTGTGTGTTGTGACTGCATACTAATCTTTCAAGGAAATAAATACCGTTGTTAAAACAACATGAGAAAAAATATTGCGTTTTTAATAGTTATATTTTTTTCTGAATGATATTAAACATATAGCTGATATTATAAGACAAGTTGCTTCTGCAGAAGGTGATGCAAGCCATATTCCTTTTGACTTAAAAAGTACAGGTAAAAAGAGTATAAATGTTACTTGAAAAAATAGGGTTCTTAAAACAGAAAGAGAAGCTGATATAATGCCATTGTTTAAGGCTGTAAAGAATGATGAAGAGAAAATATTTATGCCACATAAAAGAAAACTTATAGAATAAATTGCAAAAGCTTCTTTTGTAAGAGTAAATAGTTTGTCATCGTAGCTTGTAAAAATGGAAGCTAAAAGTCCGCTTGTAATTTCTGATGCAATTAACATAATAATCGAGGTAGCAGAAATTATTGTTATGCTTTTCCTGAATATGTTTTTAAGCTCCTTATTATTCTGAGCTCCATAGTTATAGCTTACTACTGGTGCAACTCCCATGGAATAGCCAATAAAGATTGCTGCAAATACAAAGCCTACATACATGATTACTCCATAGGCTGCAACTCCGTCTACTCCAGCATATTTTAAAAGCTGCACATTATAAAGCATGCCTACAATACTTGAAGATATACTATTAAGGAGTTCGGAAGAACCGTTTGTTATTGTTCTAAAAAGAGCATGCCCTTCCCATTTGGCTTTCCCTAAATGAAGAATAGATTTTTTGCTTATAATGAAATATAGCAAAGGAATAATTCCACCAATAGAATTTGCAATATCTGTTGCTAAAGCTGCTCCTATCACTCCCCATTTGAAAAGACCTACAAAAACGGCATCAAGAATCATGTTTGTAATGCCGGCTGCAAATGTAAGAAAAAGTCCAAGATGAGGTTTTTCGGCTGCAATTAAAAATGACTGGAATACTGATTGAAGCATAAAGGAAGTTAGAGCTGGACAAAGAGTCCTTGCGTAAACAACTGCATAGTTGTAAAGGTCATCTTTTGCACCTAAGATACGGGCAAAAATTGGTATAATAAACCAACCGGCAAAGCTTAAAATAATGCCTGCAACTATTGTAAAATAAATGAGGAATGAGAATATTTGATTGGCTCTTTGTTCATCTTTTTGTCCAAGATGTTTTGCAACAAGGGCAGAACCTCCTGTTCCAATCATAAAGCCTAAACCTGAAAAAAGCATAATGCCTGGCATAATCAGGTTTATTCCGGCAAAAGCTTCTTTTCCTGCAAAATTTGAAGTGAATATTCCATCTACAATGCTGTAAATCGAGGTGAAAATCATCATAAAAATTGATGGAATCGTGAATCTAAAAAGTCTTTTATAAGTAAAATGGTCAGAAAGCTGGATAGTCATAAAAATTAACCTCATGAAAAGTAATTATTTTGAGAATCTTTTTTCAATTTCTTCGTTCAGAGCAAGCCTGTATTTATCTTCAATTTCAATCATCTTGCTGTAGTTTTCCATACCAAGTTTTTCTATAGCAGCTTTTTCAATTGCTATAACTTTTTCAACATTTTCTTTTGCAAATTCTTTTCCCTCTTTTGTGAAGGCTATTATTTTCTGTCGCCTGTCTTTTTCATTTTCTATGAGCTGGATATAGCCTTTTTTTATAAGCGAATGGACTGTGTTGTTCACTGTTTGAAGAGGAATGCAATAATTTACGCTTATGATTTTTTGAGTAGCTTTTTCTTCCATGTAAATTGCATATAATACTTGATTTAGTGCTCCTTCTGTTTTAAGCAGGTTATCAAGCCTTGCATATACTCTAGATATTTCACCTAGAATCTTGTTTTCTTTCAGTAAAAGTTCTGTAATTTTATCCATGAAATACTCCCAAATGGGAGTGAATGTAATCCCATTTGGGACTAATGTCAATAGAGGCAATAAAGTGAAGTTAAAAACTTTTACAATAATTAATATTCTTAACTACTAGTATAAGATACTGCTTTTTGCTATAATATGCCTTTAGTATGAAATGGCTTACTAAAAAGATAAAAACGCTAAACCCGCAATCCTCTTTATATAGTGATGTTATTAATACTATTTCTTTCTATAAATTTTATATGTGTAAATTAGGAAACTGAATTCGTTTGTTCGAGTTCAGTTTTTTTTTAAATATAGGAGTTGCATAAATGCCTTTAAATCCAAGTATTCATAAGGTAATGGTTATTGGTTCCGGTCCAATTATTATTGGACAGGCTGCAGAATTCGACTACGCAGGCAGTCAGGCTTGTAAAGCTCTGAAAGAACAAGGTCTTGAAGTTGTCCTTGTAAACTCTAACCCGGCAACTTTAATGACTGACCATACAATGGCAGATCAGATTTATATTGAACCTCTTATTCCAGAGACGATAGAACGTATAATTGAAAAAGAAAAGCCAGATAGTATTTTGTCATCTCTTGGAGGACAGACAGGTCTTACTCTTTGTATGGAGCTTGCAAAATCTGGTTTTCTTGAAAGTCATAATGTAAAACTTTTAGGTGCAAAGCCTGAAACAATTGATAAGGCTGAAGACCGTCAGATGTTCAAGGACACAATGGAAGCTATAGGAGAAC
>JAILNT010000398.1 GCA_024691265.1 Treponema sp.
TGATGAATATTGTAAATATTTGCTTTACAAAATAGCTTGATGAATTTTGTAAATATATGCTTTACAAAAATAGCTTTATGAATTTTGTAAATATTCGCTTTACAAAATTATTTTATAAATAATAAATATTAAAAGATTCGAAAGGAAGAAAACAATGGCAGTAACAATAGCGTTTGCAAATCAAAAAGGGGGAGTTGGAAAAACCACATCAACAATCGAAATAGCAACAGTATTAACAGGTATGGATAAAAAAGTACTTGCAATCGATCTGGACCAACAATGCAATCTTACTAAAAATGCAGAGGCAGACAGAGACTTACCGAATATTTTTGATATCTTTTCAGAAAAATGTGAAAATCTCAATGATGCTATTCAAAAAGTTCCAGCAGGATATGACCTGATTGCCGGTTCGGCATCAATGTCAAAAGCAGATAAGGAATTTGAAGATGTAGATCAGGCGTATCTTTTAGCAGATCTTGTAGAAGCATTAGGAGAAGACTATGATTACATACTCATTGACAATGCGCCGGCGAGAGACAGACTGCTTAACATGAGATATATCGCAGCAGATTATTTCATAATGTGTGCAGATTCAGGAGAAGATAGTATTGATGGAATAGATGCAATCGTAGCCGACATGATGAAATACCACACTGGAAAACGTAATCTTGCAAACTCTAAGATCCTTGGTGTAATAATCGTAAGATTTAGACAGACAAACATTGGAAGTGCTGTTATAGATATCATCGAAGAAAAGCTTAAAAATGATGTTCCTGAAATAATCAAAACTGAAAAGACTCCATTTGTAATGAGCGTAAGAGAGGCAGCTGCAGTAGACGAAGCTAAAATGATGCATCAGCCACTTCAGAAATATAAAAAATCATCTAATCCGGCAATAGATTACAGATACATAGTTGATGAGATTGTAAGCAGGATTGAAGGTTGAAAGGGGGACAAATAGCATGGCAGCAAGAGAAAACAGATTTAAAAAATTATACAAATCAAGAAATGATACAGCAACAGATACTACAGTAGAACAGCTTCTAGCACAGGAAGAAGAAAAAACAGTTGAAGAAACAAAAAAGGCTAAAGAAAAGAAAGAAGAAAAGCCTGTAGAAGAGCCAAAAGAAAAAGTAGTAGTGCCTGAAATAAATGAGGAAAAGGAAGTACTTAAAACTATATTGGAAGAGAGTGATTCCACTGAAACAGCTCCCAAAAAGGGTGTGGGTCGCCCAAGAAAGTACCAGGATAATCCAGTAATGTTTAACATAAGACTATCAGCACAAGAAAGAGATATTATAAGCCTATGTGCTCAAGTAAAAGGAGTATCAAAAACGGATTATATAATGAGCCTTGTAAGGCAGGATTATGAAGCTAATCAGGATTTATACGATAAAATAAAAGATGTCTTAAGATAATAGGGAGATTGTAAGATGCCTAAAAAAGAAAAATTAGTTTTAGAAGACCTTCCAATATCTCAAATTGACCCAAACCCTGATAACTCATCACTTTTTAGCATGGATAGTGTTGATCATCTGGCAAAGATCATTGATGAAGAAGGTTTTACTACACCAATAGAGGTATTTAAGAAAAAAGATGGCAGATATGAGATTACTTCTGGTCACAGAAGATATGAGGCCATGAAGGTTTTAAAGCAAAAGACCATACCTTGCTATATCACTTCAGGATATGATTCAGATACCAAGAAGGACAGAAAGCTCATAAGCAGCAATATTGCTTCAAGAAGACTTACACCTTTAGAGATGGCAAGAGCCATAAAGCTGTATAAGGAGATCCTTTCAAAGGAGAAATTCAAGGGCGATAAGAGAAAAAAAGTAGCAGAATACTTTAATATCAGCGAATCTAATGTATATCGCTATGAGTGCTTGTTAAAGCTTATACCGGAACTTCAGGAGTTTTGTAACAGGCCACTGTTTCCATATTCCTGCTTAAGAGAAGCCGCCGGCTTAACAAAAGAAGAGCAGAAACAGCTCTATGATGAACTTATAAGCATTGAAGCATCAATGAAAAATGTTGCTCCTGATGAGATTGATAAAGACGAGATCGTATTTTCAAGAACCAGGATAGAACAGATCATAAACGGCAAGATAAGGCAAAAGGAAAATGCCCTTAAAAAAGAGCAGCAGGAAGAAGAGGAAGATGTATTCCCGATGAATGAGCCTGAAGAAGAGACCACAGAAGAGGTTGACTTCCAGATACTTTCTGATGATGAGGATGAAGTAGTAAACTTTGATGAATATGTTAAGTCTGAGAGCATAAATGAATCTATTAACCTTGCTGGACTTGATCAGTGTATAGTAACAGTAAAGGAATATGCAAAGAGCTCAACTTCAGTATCAGATAAAAAGGCTCTTAAATCAAAGATAGATGAGCTGAAAAAAGAAATAGCAAAATTGGAAAACAGTTTATGATACACGGATAGCTAAGATATAACGGTCTTAGCTATCTTTTTTTGCATCAGCAGTTGTTGTTAAGTTAGATTCTTATTTGTTTTAACAACATTTGATTTATTAATTAGAGTGGCCTTAAAGCCAGTATTTAAGCGGTTTTTTTATTTAACTTCTGAAGTAAAAGGGAGCAACATCTGTAGGAAAAGGGTATAAGTTCGGTAGAAAAAGGGTAAAAGAATAGAAAAGTGTCGGAGTAAAAAAACTGACACTTTCTCTTGAATAAGGGTCCAGATTTTTATAAAATATAAACATGGATTCTTATGGAGAGGGTTTCAATGGGAAAAAGTGACTCAAAAAAAGTAAAAAAAATAGATGGGGAAATAGTCTCTAGTAAAAAGAAGTCTTATAAGATAGAGAAATCTGTCATCGCTGATAGTGTTTCCACTTCTGACCAGATAGAGCATCAGACAGTCATCCTTGAAGATGGAAGAACGATAGATCTTGATACCAAGCATTTTGATATTGTCGATTCGGACGGACGTATCGTATTTGATGCAGAGGGTCAAGCAATCGCATCAATTGCCAAGGACGAACTCACATATGGTAACTTTATCCGCACATATAAAGAGTCGTCAAAGGAAGCGCTGTTACTTCTTTTAGCACTTCAGTCTAATGCAACTCCTCTAAAAAGAGGTGGTCTTGATGTTGCCTATATGACAGACATACTTCTTGACCACATGATTGTTCAGTTCTCAGAAGAAGCTAATATCATCTGGGAAGCATTATCTGCAATGCAGTCATCAAGGCCTGAGGATTATCATTTCACTCTTACAGCTGATGATCTTAAGCCATACACAAGCTATAAGTCAGATGAGGCATTATATAATGCTTTCAAAAAAGGATGCGAAGAGATCAAAAAGCAGAATCTCGAATTTGATATTCCGGATCCAAATCTTGACGGACATAATGTCATGGTTCATTGGAATGACGGAGCAGAGTGGTTTGGTAATAATAAAAAGACCGGTGAAAAGGCACATTTCGAAGTATACACCAATGATTTTTACAGAGTATTGATGTCATCATCAGGAATCCTTCATGGTGCTCACTGGAGCAGAAAGATATCTCGTTCACTTAAAGGCTATGCAAGATCGCTCTATCTATTCTGTGCAAGAAACAGAAAATATGAAAAATATAAGGGCGCGACTAAGGGGCTTAAGGAACTTACTTTGGAAGAGACAAAGTATGAACTTAAGATTGATGAGAAGATAGAAGCAAAAGCAATCTCAAGAAGACTTAAGCAGGCACAGGACAAGATCAATTCACTTCCTGGAAGTGAGTTTACTGTTAATATAACAAAGGTTCCTCAGACGGGAAAAATAAAAGGATTTAGGTTTGAGATAAAAGAGACTCGTCTTATTGAGGAAGACACAAAAGCTGGAAGTATAAAGGCTATTGAAGATAAGCATGGTGATGATGCACTCTTTTCTGAGATAAAGATGCTGATGGTAATATCAAAGCTTGATTTTACTGATGAGCAGATAGAGAAGATCACTGAGTTTGCTAGAAGCCATAACAAAGATGGACAATATATGATGCAGATCATATCATCCTTTAAGACAAGACTTGAAGATAAGACTCAGCCTCCTATATCTGAAAAAGGAAAAGTAGGTTATCTTTGCAAGATGATAGAGCTTGGTGTTATCCAGCATTATAATGGCAGGCCGGGATTTAACAGCTTTACTCAGAACAGCTATGATTTTGATGAACTTGAATCTCAGCTTCTTGATAATTAAAGAAAAACAAAATTAGAATAGTTAAAGGGGCTGTGAAATTTGATTTTTATTTCACAGCCATTTTTTTTAATTTTTAGAAAATTTTTGAAGACTTTTTGATAATACAATCGTTATATAT
>JAILNT010000414.1 GCA_024691265.1 Treponema sp.
ATCCCTGTTTTTGAATTTACGGCTTACAAAATACATACGGCTGAATGCATAAATTATTCCTATCATGTAAACCGCTACATAAACTATATAAAGCTCTTCATGCCTATATTCACCTGTTTTTGAGATGGAAAAAACTTTATCAAAAGGACAAACCGCTAGTTCAAATATAGAATGAAGAATTAAAGGTATGAATATTCTCTTTGCTGTTTTCCTTAATCCGCAATCGCCAATTATGAGTATTGGGATAAATGGAGCAATAGAGAATTCAATTAAAGTCATGATTTTAAATATAAGTGGATTTTTTGGATAATATGTAAGGATATCTCTTGCTAATTCTGCAGATGAAGCTATTGATAACAGTATAAATGTAGATAAAAACCATCTTTTCTGGATTTTATTTAACGCATTATTGAAAAATACATGCAGACTCATTGCTGTCATTCCAAGAACAACTAATAAAGTGATAGCAAAATGATATTGCAGTACAATACTTTCCATAATAATTTATTATATATATAAGATTAGTTTAATGAAAGGTAAAAAGAAAGCTTGTTTTGTGACTTTTCTGACGGAAATGTCCTATACAAAATTTTTAAATGAAAAAAAACTCCCAATGATATATAAAAATCATCAGGAGTTTCTTTATACTTAAAATGTCAGACTATTATTTTTCCTGTGCAAGACAAGCTTTTACCCATTCGATAAAATTACCTGTAGAAGTACCAGAACGTTCTGCTTCAGTATGGTGAAGTCCCCATACATCTTCAAATTCAACGTCTTTAACTTCGCTTCCATAATTTACAAGGGCTAAATAATAATCCATTTCTGTACTAATAGCTGTGTCCCCTTGGAAAATACCAGCATGTATTCTCCAGTATTTAGCCGGAGTACTAGTCTTAAAGCCTTTGTATGCTGGGCTTAGATAATACATTGGATTATAAAGATTCATGCGATAATCAACTGTATAACCTAAAGAATCCTTTCTCGAAAGTGAAGCTTTATATTCATCACCTTTTTCTGTTCCCTTTAGAAGTTCTGCTATAGTTGCATCAAAATGAGCTACAGAGCCGTCATTATAGCCAAATAATGTATTTTCTGGCTGTGTACCTGAAAGGTCATCAAAAGCTGCAACATTCTTCTGAAGCTGTTTTACATTACGCATAAAAGCTTCTACACTTGTTATAGTTGCTGTATTTGAGCTCTTGTCGTAAGAAACCCAGTTTTCATTATTATTCAAGGCTGCAATATAATCTTCAACAGTGTTATATGTTCCAGAAAGAGTTACACCGCTTTTTGCACTGCCTCTCTTTACACCGTCCATATCTTGTGCTTCAGGTTTTTTTCCACCCATAGGAGGCATTCCCGCACCCATAGGTGGCATATTGCCTGCCATCATCATATTTGTACCAAGTGCAGCTTTCTGAGCTTCTACGTTGTAAGGGAAAGTTGTATCAGAAAGGAAATTGTTCAAAGACTTCTCAATAGTTTTCTTCAAATAATCATAGTATGAACCTGCATGATAAAGACCGTCTTCAGACTGTGTAAGAGTTAAAATATTTCCATCTTCATCTTTAAGACCTATTGAGTTTATATAATTTGCAAAACTCAAAGAAAGACCATCTGAAAGCTTTTTAGTTTCTTCATCAAGACCTGTACGGGCTGTTCCAAGTTCCCATTCATATGCTGCATCAGCAACATTAAGATTTGTGATAGGACACCAGTCCATGCTTCCCATTATAGCATCACTATAACCTTCTACTGCACCAATAGCCTTTAAATATGGTTCGTATTCAGCAGAATCACCTGTAGCACCTAGTAACGCACTCTGAGCACCGCCGCCAGACATGCCATATGTGAAATAGCGTTCTGCATTTCCTGGCAGAATGTCTGCATTGTAACGAATATAGCGAATAGCAGCCTTGAAATCTGTTATACCAGCTGGAGCACCGTGGTCTCTACCTCTTGCTCCGGCATACACAAAAATAAAACCGTTCTGTGTATATTGAGCAGCTTCATTCTGATAGCCAGAAGGAGCTTCAAGGGCTGAATAACCTGGAGTCTGTATAGGCATAACCATAGGAGCTGTTTCAGATGTAAAGCCTGCTACAGAGTTTTCTTTATTAACTGTGACTGTATATGTGCCATTGCCATTATCTTTAGCATCAAAATATTCTCCTGGAACGAATATTCCTAATGTTTCATATTTAGTATCCGCAGGAGTTGCAGCATAAGAAAGTCCTGTCTGATAGTAAACATTAGATTCTGCATTATAACTCCATGCAGACATATCTATCTTAGGAAGACTTGTCTTAGCATTTTCTGTGTTTACCTTTGGAGACGATGTGCAACCGGCAAAAACTGCACAGGCTGTAAGCATTCCTGTAATCATAGCTGTTAATTTCATTCGCATAACCTCCGAATCTTAAAAGAGCTATAAATAGATATAATATATTGTAATAGCCCTTTTACATATCTTATAAATCTTATAATATTTTTTTTCAAAAAAAATGTACAATGCTATTTTTTTATCTAAGCATGCAAAAAAAGCATAGTAACTATATAATTATAAAAGAGGCTTTTATTTATGTTTGAACTTAATCAGTTAAAGCAGTTTATTACAGTTGCTGACTGCCAGAATATATCTAAAGCAGCAGAATTGTTAAATATAACACAACCTGCTTTAAGTCGTTCTATTCAAAATCTTGAAACTGAATTAGGTGTTTCACTTTTTAATAGAAGCAAAAATAAAATAGTGCTTAATGAAACAGGTTTTCTTGCACTAGAAAAGGCAAGGGAGTTAGTTAGTCGCTCTGAAGAATTTCAGAAAAATGTAAATGCTCATTATTGGAAAAATCATTGCATAGCAATTGGAACTTGTGCACCAAGCCCCGCACTGGGAATATTAAAAGAAGCCTTGGAGAATGAATTTTCAGGCATGAAATATACAGAAGAAACAGTTGAAAGTAAAATGCTTGAAAAAAATTTGCTTAATGGAAATTATCAGCTTGCAATATTTTCCAATTATATTGATGACGAAAGGTTAGTGCAGCTTCCCATTTTCAAAGAAAATCTCTATGCAGTTCTCCCTAAAGAACATAGGTTTGCGGGGCGTAAAGAAGGAATCTATATAAAGGAATTAAATGGCGAATCTGTTATACCTTTTCCATTGAAAGGCTATTGGAATGACTTAATAGAAAGAGAATTGCCCGATTCACAAAAAATATATCAGGCAACAATACAAGGTTTTGAAGCTATTGTAAAAGCTTCATCAATAGTAAGTTTTTCATCATTAATATTTAATGAAAAAGACAATAAACATGTTTATCTTCCAATTTTAGACGAAGATGCCCATCTTTCATATCATCTTGCCTGCTTAAAGCGGGATAAAGAAATATTCAAAAAGCTATTTGATTACGTCAAGAAAAATGCTGCTAATTTTCATATTACTCATTTTTGATAATCTATTGAATTGTCCTGTAGCTTCTCTAAAAAAAAACACATGTATTTATTGTTATTGTATGAAAAATAATA
>JAILNT010000053.1 GCA_024691265.1 Treponema sp.
GTATTAAAAATTAATTTAGCAATAGAAAAAGCACATCTTTCTTTTGGAATAAATTTACCATAAGATTCTGAAAAATGAACTCTTTCATCTTTATCAAAAAGTCTATCTACAGCTGCTTTTAGATGACTACTATCAGCAATATCTTTTCCAAGAACTATAGCTCCACCCTTATCTTCAAAAAATTTAGCATTATCAACCTGGTCACCTCTAGTACCTGAACCACATAAAGGAACTAGTATCAAAGGCTTTTTCAATACAGCACATTCCCAAAGACTGTTTGCACCTGCTCTTGAAAGAACAACATCTGCACAGGAAATAACAGCTGGCATTTGCTCATAAATAAAAGCATAAGGTTTATAATTTTCATTTTTTTTCTCAAAAAGCTCAGGGTGTTCTTCTTGAAATTTTGCACCAGTTTGGTGAACAACAATATATTTTTTAGTAAGATAATCAAGATTTTCAAGAACAAGATTATTTATCTGTAAAGCACCAAGACTTCCACCCATAACAAGAAGGACAGGTTTATCATTATGCACTCTGTCGATATTTAAGAAATCATATCCCCTATTTTTTCCCTCTTCAGAATTATTTTCATAAAAAGCAGGGCGTACAGGATTTCCTGTGACAATTACTTTAGAAGAATTGCCAAGATATTTTTTAGTTTCCTCATAAGAAACAAGAATCTTTGTAGCAAATCTACTATTTATACGGGTTGCAAGACCTGGTGTAAAATCACATTCATGAGTAAAAACAGGGATTTTTAATAATTTGGCTGCAAAACAGGGAGGAACACTTACAAAACCGCCTTTTGAAAAAAGTAAATCAGGCTTTATCTTAATTAAATAAAAAAAGATGAAAAACAGCCTGCAAGTATTTTAAAAACATCAAGAAAATTGCGAAATGAAAAATATCGGCGTAGCTTTCCACAAGATATGCCTTTAAATTCGTCAGCAGAAGAACTTTTTTCAACAATGGATTTATCCATTGCACTTTTATTTCCAATCCAATAGATTTTTAGATTAATCTCTTCATCTTTTGCAATAGTACGGAGTTCATCAGCTATCGCAAGCCCTGGATAAATGTGACCACCCGTACCACCACCAGCAAAAGCAATTTTAATCTCTTTCATAAAAAATATTTTCCTATATCATTATTTTTTTTGCATATTTTATTTTATTCAGCATCTTCTTTTGGAAGACTAGCAGGGTCTGGCTTAGAATACTTCTCAAAGGCTTCTACCATAGCAGGTTTTTTGAATAGTTTTGCGTATTGCCTTGCACTCATACCCATCTGATCTTTTACATCAGGGTCAGCACCATATTTTGCAAGTAATTCTACAACTTTCGCATTACCAGTACCAACTGCAAGAACAAGAACTGATTGTCCATCACGGCTAATAAAATTCAAATTAGCACCATGAGAAACAAGAACCTTTACAGTCTCATCATTATTCTTCCATACAGCATCCATAGTAGCAGAATAGCCACGATCTTTAGAAACAGCATTTATGTCAGCACCATTTTCAAGAAGCCATTTTATTCTATCAACTCTATCAGAACGGGCAGCTACACAAATCATAGGAGTTCCATTACTATCACGGCTATTTACATCCATACCAGCATCAACAAACATCTGACATTCCTTAGCATCATCATGAGCTATATGAGATGCAAAGCAATCAGAAGTAAATGGAATACCAGCCTTGAATAAAGCAGTATATGCAATTCTCTTTTTCTCGAGATTTTCATAAGTATAGAATTCTGCATCAATAGTAGCAATGAGTTTTGCAAATGATTCGAAATAATTTATCGTATCAGAAGAAACCAAATTACTATAACAATTAGCAGTACCCTGAATAAAAGACTGAATATGTCTTCCTTGAATATATCCAAGCAAAAAAAGAGTTGTATTAAAAGAAACTATAGTATCAAATTCTGGAATAATACAATGTGTAACACTCTTCAATGCCTGCTGTAAACGTTCTAATCCAATTTGGGAATTTCCATTAGGTAAAACAAAAGTTTTAACAGGAACCTTATGTCGAGAAAGCATATTGTTCGCAGTTACAGCGGCTTCACTTTCTTCAGAAGATACAATAAGTAACCAATTCATACTATATATTATAAGCTAAGGTTTCAAGTCTAACAAGCAAAAAGCAAAAAAAATCATTTTTATAAACAAAAATAAAAATTGACTTTTTCAGTAATTCATATCAAAGTTTTATTCTTAGATTTAATGCAGCTGCCCATAAGTAATCTCTTAAATCATATGTTGCACTTAATGTAGTTTGTAAAACAAAAAGATTTATTCCAGCTCCAA
>JAILNT010000067.1 GCA_024691265.1 Treponema sp.
ATAAGTTGTGCTTTTACAAACCTTATAAGAGGAGAAGGAGCCTCAAAAAGTTCTATGGTAGGAATGATGGCAGGTACTGTTGCTAATATTATTTTAGATCCTTTTTTTATTCTGCCTCAGTTTCTTGATATGGGTGTAAAAGGTGCTGCCATTGCAACTGTTATTGGAAATATAGTTTCTATAGCTTTCTATATGGTTCATGTATGTTCTAAAAATAGTGTGCTTTCTATTAATCCTAAAATGTTTAAGATTGAAGATGGTATTTTATTCGGCGTTGTTGCTATTGGGCTTCCTGCGTCTCTTACAAATATCTTAATGAGTTTAAGTAATATTATTATGAATAAGCTTCTTGCAGGTTATGGTGATATTCCTGTTGCGGCAATGGGAATTGCAATGAAAGCTAATATGCTTGTAATTTTTGTTCAGATGGGTCTTGCTATGGGTATTCAGCCTTTAGTCGGCTATAATTACGGGGCTAAAAATTACAAGAGAATGAAAGGAATTATGAAATTTTCAATTCTTGTAGATGTTATTGCAGGTTTTGTTCTAGCATTGATATATTTCATTTTCACAAAAGAAATTGTTGCTGTGTTTATGAATAACGATGCCGTTATAGCTGAAGGTGTAAAAATGCTTAGGGCTTTGATGATTTCAAGTCCTATAATTGGAATTATGTTTATATTGAATTTTACATTCCAGGCTATGGGAAAAGCTATTCCTTCTTTTGCTCTTGCATTAAGTCGTCAGGGCTTTATATTTTTACCTCTGATTTTTATTTTGCAGCATTTTATGGGACTTTCCGGTATAATTTTAGCTCAACCTATAGCAGATGGTTGTGCCATTGTTATTGCGTTATTGATGTTCCTTTATATGAATAAAGATTTTAAGGACTAAAATCCTTAAATACACGGCTGTATTGTCTATCTTATTGACTACTTTACTTAAAGATGATAGAGTTGGTATTCACTCTATTATAGAGTAAAATTATAAACATTAGGTCTTGAACCAATTCGCAAGAGACCTTTTGGAGGAACCAAAGTGGTAAAACTCAGACTTAAGAAATTCGGAACAAAGGCTCGTCCATACTACCGTATCGTAGTTCAGGACTCTCGTAAGCCTCGTGATGGTGAAACTATCGAGGAGATTGGTGTATATCACCCAATCGATAGTGAAGAGAACCAGATTGCTTTCGATGCTGAAAGAGCAAAGTACTGGCTTTCAGTTGGTGCTCAGCCAACAGATACTGTTAAAAAGATTTTTAACAAGAAGGGTTTGACAGTTTCTGGACAGAACAAATAAGTTTATAGGGAGTGAACGGGAATGGAAAAAGACCTGATTGAATATATAGCTAAATCATTGGTCGATGATCCCAGTGCAGTCTCGGTAAACGAAACCGAAGGTGAACGCGGTCCTGTATTGGAGTTGAGCGTAGCCCAGGGTGATATTGGTAAGGTGATTGGCAAATACGGACGTATTGCTAAGGCTTTGCGCACTGTTCTGAGTGCTTCCGCAAGTAAGAACGGAACACGTTATAGTCTGGAAATACTGGACTAAAGTAAGTGTTAGAGCAATTCATTGTGGGAATTGTCCGTGGTCCTCATGGAGTAGCGGGCGAATTTAAGGTTGAGAGTACTTCTGGTGATTATGAGCATTTTGCACGTATTGAGGAAGTTACCCTGACGAATGGCGATGTTTCTAGAAAGTGTAGAGTAGAATCTGTACGGGAAGGGAATAATACGCTGTTAATGAAATGTAGTGGTATTGACAGTCCTGAAGAAGTTAAGAAAATTAACAAATGGGAAATTGTTGTTCCACGAGAGTTTGCTCATCCTCTTGAAGAAAATGAGTGGTACATCGAAGATTTGAAAGGATGTTCGGTGTTTTATGAAAACGGATTGGCGAATGAGAACGCACCGGTAGCTTTTTCGCAAGAAAATGTTATTGGTACAATCACAGACGTAATGGAAGGCGGATCAGGTGATCTTATAGAGATTTCCCTGTCCGAGAGTTGCAAGTTGCTTGCTGGTAAAACTGGTCGTAGATTTGTTCCTTTTAATAAGGAATTTTTCAAGACTATTGATGTTGAAAACAGACGGCTTGGACTGATGCACCTCTGGATTCTGGAGTAATTCCATGAAATTTACAGTGCTGACCTTGTTTCCCGAGATTCCGCGTGCTTTTTTTGAAAGCTCAATCATGGCAAAGGCGGTTGAAAGGGGAATTATTGCCTACGATTTAGTGAATATCAGGGATTTTGCCTTTGATAAACACAAGACTTGTGATGACAAACCGTATGGAGGCGGGGCAGGGCAACTGCTTTTACCGGAACCTCTGGGACGTGCGCTAGATAGCGTAAAGGCTTACAAGAAACACGTTATTTATGTAACGCCAGGTGGTAGACCTTTTACACAAAAAAAAGCGCAGGAATTGAGTCAGAAAGAAGAAATTGTCCTTGTTTGCGGAAGATACGAAGGTATTGACCAGCGAATAATTGATTCTTATGTAGATGATGAAATCTCTATTGGAGATTATGTCATGTCTAGTGGTGAAGTCGCTGCAACTGTTATTATAGATGCTGTCTATAGACTTGTAGAAGATGTTATTACCAGGGAATCATTAGATGAAGAAAGCTTTTCTGACGGGCTTCTTGAATATCCGCAGTACACTCGTCCCGCTGTGTACAATGGCATGGAAGTCCCGGCTGTTTTAACCGGTGGCAACCACGAAGAAATCAGGAAGTGGCGGCTGAAAAAGAGTTTGCAGAAGACTTTGCTTAATCGACCAGATTTGATTGCAAAGGCTCGTGCAGAAGGACTTCTTACTTCAGAAGCCGAAAAAATGATTGAGTCTATTGCGGAGTATATGCTTTTTAAGCACGACCGCAAGAAAAAACGTAGGCGAAAGATTGTTGCGAAAGATACTGTGAATAGCGATAGTGCTGTTGACAAATCTAAAGAGTCTGACGCAGACGCTATTAAATAGGAGAACAACCATGGATCTCATTAAGACCATTGAAGCTCAGCAGAAGAAGGAAAATGCTGAAAACTTTAGAGTTGGAGACACTGTTCGTGTTTCATTCAAAATTGTTGAAGGCAAGACAGAGCGTATTCAGAATTATGAAGGTCTCGTACTTTGTATAAAGAATTCTGGTATTGGTAAGACATTTACAGTTCGTAAGAACAGCTATGGTGTTGGTGTAGAGCGTGTATTCCCTCTCCACAGCCCACGTATCGTAAAGGTTGAAGTTGTTCGTCCTGGTAAGGTTCGCCGTTCTAAGCTTTATTACATCCGTGATAAGGTTGGTAAGGCTGCTAAGATTAAGGAGCTTGTTGGAGCTGGAGTTGCTGCACGTGTTGCTGCTGCTAACAAGGCTGCAGAAGCTGCTGCTGCTAAGGAAGAAGAGCGTATTAAGGCAGAAGTTAAAGCTGCTAACGCTGCTCAGGCTAGCAAGAAGAAGTAATTTTAACTTAAGAAAATATACGTGATTTTTGCAAAGCTTCTGTGTGAGGATTTTTCTTCATGCAGAAGCTTTTTTTTATTGCTAGAGATTTTAGAGATAATTTATATTTTTGTAATTTTTTTTTTCCTAAAAAATGTATTTCCTTGAAAAATTTGAATCTTAAATCCTTTAATGTGCTAAAATGAAAGCTGTTTAGGGGGCGTGATATGAGTGTTAGTCTTAGAAAAATTGATTGCAAAGATTTAAGGTTAGGAATGCGCTATTCAGCTCCAGTCTTTTTTGAAGATGGCAAGAATATGTTCCTTGCACCTGGAAAAGAGGTAAAACCTTATCATCTGTTTGCAATTAAGAGATGGAACATAAATTTCCTTATAACTACAGGAGATGTTCTTCCTGATGATTCTGTATCAGCAAAGTCTTATGATGACCCATTGGTTAAAAATTATGGTAATCTTGATGCTCTTGATGAAGAAGATGATGTGTCTGACCTTGAAGAGCTCGAAGAAGTAAATGATTCTGATGATGTCATTGAAGAACTTGAATCTGTTGATGATACTGATTCTATAGAAGAACTTGAGGGAATTGATGATACGGAGGAAATTGGTATACTTGAGAGTGTATGCTGATTTATTTTTTGTAAATTAATATATGTTTTATATAATTTTTGTATTTTTTAAGCTTATATTTTAAAAGAGGCTTTGTATGCAAAAATGTTTTATTAAAAAATCTACAAAAAAAGTTGGAAATGCTGGTGAAGATAAAGCTGTTGATTACTTAAAAGCAAATGGATATAAAATAGTTGCCAGAAATTGGCAAAAACGAGGTGGGGAAATTGATATTATTGCTGAACAAGGGGAAGTTCTTGTTTTTGTGGAAGTTAAAACTCTTCCAAGCGGTAATATTGAAATGCTTGCTCATGAACTTAATATAAGAAAACAAAAAAGAATTTTAGAAACGTCTAAACGTTTTCTCCAAAACAATCGACAATATAATGACAGCATAATTCGTTTTGATGTGCTTGTTGTTGATATGCCAGGTTTTTCACCTGTATATCATATTAAAGATGCGTTTTTGGAGCTTGTATGACATCTGTCTCAAAAGCAGGTTCAGCAGAGCGAGTCCTTTCTCCAAGGGTCTCAGAATTGAAAAAAAAGATTCATGATGATAAGTACCTGACAACAGCGATAGAAAGGATAGCTTCTGTATTGAGTCGTAATTTAGTGGAGACTCGTGGAGTTACTGGAAATTCTGCGGATTTTATGTTACAGTGACACTCTAGGAGTTTGTTATAGATGAATCGGACTGACAGTCACCGTTCTAGAAACGGAAGAAAAAGTTGGGGGAATTGGAAAGATTCTCAAAATGCCAAGGACTCTGGGCGTTCTGCTTCGAACTCAGGTTCGAATGGACGTGGCTATAGGGGAAGAAATGCAAAGACTAATAATGTGCTTTCTTCTCATGAAATTGCTGCTCAGGAAAATGCTATAAAAGAGTATAAGGCTAATGTTTTTATCTGTTCTGAATGTGGACAGCCTATTAATGATATGTATATGGCTATGGCAGACAAGGCAGATGGAAATCCAATGCATTTTGACTGTGTCCTGAATATACTTTCCAAAAGGGAACATTTGCAAGATGGAGAAAAATTAATCTACATTGGGCAAGGTCGTTTTGGTGTTGTTTATTTTGAAAATGTTCATGATTATAGGCATTTTACAATTCGTAGAATTGTAGAGTGGGAAGAACATGATAAAAAGTATGACTGGCGTAATGAAATTGCAGAGTTATACAGTCATGTTAAGTAAGGGAGTGTTTATGAGTTTTTTTGCATATTTATTACCCTTAGAAAATAAAAATGAATTCGTTCACGGGAGGGGATGATGAACGAATGGATTAAAAAGCTTGTAGCATCCATAAAAGGTTTGTGGTCTAAATGGACCATTGTTCAAAAAGGTATTTTAGCTGGTGTCGTTATCGCTGTTATTGCAGCAATTGTTTTAACGATAGGTATTTCTTCTAAGCCTACTACTGTCCCCGTGTTTAGTACACCTATAGCAGATGTTGATGCAAGAGACAATATAGTTAGAAGATTAGAGCAGGAAAATGTTAAAGTTTACACTTCTTCTGACGGAATTATTTCTGTAAAAGATGAACCTACTGCTCGCCGTATGCGTACAATTCTTGTTACAGAAAATCTTCTTCCTTCTAAAGCTGATCCGTACGCAGTATTCAATATTACAAACTGGTCAAAAACTGATTTTAATGACAAGGTTAATTGGAAAAATTCAATGGAAAGCCTTGTTACTCGTCAACTTGAATCACTTGATGGTGTAAGAAGTGCATCAGTTCTTCTTTCTCTCCCTGAAGATTCTTTGTTTGCTGCTGATCAAAAAGAAACTACTGCAAGTGTAACAATTTTTACAAATCCTAATAGTGATATTCTTGAAGATAAAAAGAAGATAAAGGGAATTCAAAATCTTGTTAAATTTGCTGTTGAAGGTTTAAAAGATGATGGAATTGTAATTGTTGACGGTAATACATCTTTACAAGTAAATGATTTTACTGGAATGGACGCAGCAGAAAGAGTTGACCAGGTTGCAAAAGAACAGAAACTTATTCAGAAACTTGAAGGAGAATATAGTAGTAGGGTATTAAAAGCTTTACAAGGTACATTTACTGCGAAGCGTGTTCGTGTTGCTAATATCAAAATTGATATGGATATGTCTAAAGAGCAGAG
>JAILNT010000201.1 GCA_024691265.1 Treponema sp.
TAGGGATTTATTTTCTTATTGTCGTAAATTTAATTACATATCAATAAATGTTTCTCTAAAGTTGAAAAATCTTAAAATGCCTAAACAAATCCCTAGATTTATGACTCAAAAAGAGGTTGATGATATTTGTATTATGCCAAATGAAAATCCTCTTTTATGGGAAAAAAGGGATAAAGCTATTGTTGAAGTTTTGTACTCTACCGGTTGTCGTGTAAGTGAAATAGAAAACTTAAAAGTGAGAGATATTTCATTTGATAAAAAATCTGCCATTGTAAAAGGGAAGGGAAATAAAGATAGACAGGTATTTTTTGGAGCGGATGCAAGAAAAGCCCTTGAAGAATATTTCGTGGAAAGAAAAGCCCGTTTTCCTTTATTAGATGATTCTTCTTCTGTTTTTCTAAATCAGAGGGGTGGAAATCTTACTAAAAGAGGTATTGCTCTTGTTCTTAGCAGGTATTCAGGTGTAGAAGGTACTAATCATCATGTTTCACCTCATACTTTTCGTCATACTTTTGCAACTGCTATGCTTTCTAATGGAGCTGATGTGCGGGTTATTCAAGAAATGCTTGGACATTCTCAAATATCGACAACACAAAAATATACTCATATAACGCAAGAACAGCTTATAAAAACTTATAACAAGGCTTTTCCTCATGGAAGTCGAAGACATAATTCTACTGATACGGATAGTTCAAAAGATTTAGAAATAAAAGATTCTGATGCTGATTTGAAAAATAAAGAATAAAAATCTTTGCGTATCAGAATAACTTTTGTATATTTTATTGAATGGATTGTAAGGAGTCATATATGGAATTTGAAAAGATAAGAAGTACAACCGTTATTGCTGTAAAACGTAATGGACATGTTGCAATGGCTGGTGATGGTCAGGTTACAATGGGTAACACTGTAATGAAGGGTAATGCAAGAAAAGTTCGCCGTATTTATGATGGAAAAGTCCTTACAGGTTTTGCTGGTGCGACAGCTGATGCATTTACTTTGTTTGATAAATTTGAAATAAAGCTCAAGGAATATAATGGAGATATTACCAGAAGTGCTGTAGAGCTTGCAAAGCAATGGAGAACTGACCGTACTTTAAGTAAGTTGGAAGCTCTTCTTCTTGTTGCAAATGCTGATAAGATTTTATTGATAAGTGGAAGCGGCGATGTTATTGAGCCTGAAAAAGATGTAATTGCAATTGGTTCTGGTGGAAATTATGCTTATGCTGCTGCATTGGCTTATCTAGAGACAAGTGATTTAACTGCAAAAGAGATTGCTGAAAGAAGTCTTAGAATCGCTGGACAGATTTGTATTTATACAAATGACCAGGTACGTGTTGAAGAGATTTAAGTTAGGATTTAATCTAAATTAGGAGATTTGTTGATGGAAAATCTGAATGAAAAACAGAGTATAAATGTGGATAATATTGTTGATTTAACACCAAAACAGATTGTAGAAAAGCTAGATACATATATTATTGGGCAGGCAAAGGCAAAAAGATGTGTTGCTGTTGCTCTTAGAAATAGAACTCGTAGACTTAGATTGAATGAAGATATTCAGGAAGAAATTGCTCCAAAGAATATTCTTATGATAGGTCCTACTGGCGTTGGAAAAACAGAAATTGCCCGCCGCCTTGCAAAATTATGCAATGCACCATTTCTCAAAGTTGAGGCTACAAAGTATACAGAAGTAGGTTATGTTGGTCGTGATGTAGAAAGCATGGTCAGAGATTTAATGGCTGTAGGCTACAATGATGTAAAAAAAGAGATGCAGGAACAACTTAAAGAAAAATGTGGTCCTAAAGTAGAAGAAGATTTGCTTGATTTATTGCTTCCAGGCAGTAGCAAGAAAAATGAAAAGCCTTCTATGCCAATGCTTCGTATAAGCAATGATTTCATGAACGATTCAAATGAAAGCACAGCTAAAACAGAAAGTACTGATGAAAATGCTTCAAGTGCTTCAGCTCAGGAATCAACAAGAGAGAAATTTCGTTCAATGCTTCGAGAAGGAAAGCTTGAAGATAGAGAAGTTGAGGTTTCTGTAGAACGTTCTAATAGAATTCCTTCAATGCAAATTATTGCAGGTGGAAATATGGAAGACCTTGAGAATGGAATGCAAGACCTTGCAAGCCTTCTTACAGGTAATAAACCTCATAAAAAGCATGTAACTGTAAGAGAGGCAAGACAGATTCTCCTTGAGAAAAATCTTGAAAAAATGACAGACCCAGATAAAGTTGCTGATATTGCAAAAAAGCGTGTAGAGCAGATGGGTATTATTTTTATCGATGAAATTGATAAAATTGCAGTTCGTGGTGGTCAATCTAGTGGTAATGATGTTAGCCGTGAAGGTGTACAGCGTGATATTCTTCCTATTGTAGAAGGAAGTAATGTAAATACTCGCTATGGAGTCGTAGACACAACTCATATCTTGTTCATTGCTGCAGGTGCTTTCAGTGTTTCTGCTCCTAGTGATCTTATTCCAGAACTTCAGGGTAGATTCCCTCTTAGAGTTCAGCTTGATTCTCTTAATTCTTCTGATTTCCGTCGTATTCTTACAGAACCAAAAAATGCTTTGATGAAGCAATATAAATCTCTTCTTGGAACAGAGGGTGTAAAATTAGAGTTTGAAGACGCTGCAATCGATAGAATAAGTGAACTTGCAGAGGCTGTTAATAAAAAGGCTGAGAATATTGGAGCTCGTCGTTTACAGACTATTATGGAGTCTGTTCTTGAGGATATTTCATTCTCTGCAGATGAACATAATGGCGAAACTATAACAATAACAAAGAGCTTTGTTGATGATAAGCTTAAAGATGTTATTGAAGATCAAGATATTTCTCGCTATATTCTCTAGTCTTAAGTAATAAACTTAAGTTTTATTGTAGTAAAAACTAAACTGCTAGCGGTAGAGGTCCGATATACATAATATGAATAGTTTTATGCGTTCCGTAGATATGCTTCAACGTGCACTAGATGTGAATACTCTTAGATATCAAGTAACAGCTAATAACTTGGCTAATTCTGAGGTTCCAAATTTCAAAAGAACTTCTGTGAATTTTGAGAGTGAGTTGAAGAGGGCATTGGAATCAGAAAAAGCTGATAAAGATGCATTCCATATGACAACAACAGATGAAAGACATATACAATCATCTACGCCATATGACTACAGAACAGTCGAACCTCGCAGAGTGGTTGATTACACAACTACAAGTAAAGCAAACGGAAATAATGTTGATGCAGAGCAGGAAGCTATGCAGATTATGAAAATCCAGATGGATTACCGTTTGCTTACACAGCTTGAGAATTTTGAATTTAGTCAAATAAAACTTGCAATTAAGAAATAAGTCTTATATAAAATAATATACGGCTTGTATAAGTATTATCAGGATTTGTTAAGAGAGGAATGAAATGGGTCTTTTTACCAGTATAAATATTGCAGCAACAGGAATGAGTGTAGAGCGTCTTCGTACAGATGTTATTTCTGATAATATTGCGAACGCATCTTCAACA
>JAILNT010000085.1 GCA_024691265.1 Treponema sp.
ATCTGGATTTCTTGCTAGTGCTTCATCTGCTAGTCTCTTAGCTTCTTTCAAAAGCTTTGCTTTCTTTTCGGGATCTGTTTCTTTTTCTGCTGCTGCATATAATTCTGCTGCCATTTCATTTAGGCGTTTGGCAGCCAATGCCCTTTCTTCTGGTGTATTTCCTTTTGGTAGTGCCTTTAAGGCTTCTTCATATTGATTTATAGCACTATCAACATCACCAGACTCAAGTAATGAAGCTGCTATTGAACTTAATTCATCAGCTACATTATTTACAGCAGCTGCACCTAATAGCCTATTTCGTAAAGATTGAATTTCAGATTTTAAAGTTAGTGCATTTTTATTATCTGGATTTTTGGAAACAGCCTCATTTACATATTCCCAAGCTTTATTTAATAATAATATTTTTTTTTCTGGATCTGATTCCTTATTAGCCTGGTCATACAAAATTTGTGCTAATTCCGTAAGTTTTTCAGATGCAAAAGCTCTAGCCGATTCTGTAGAATCATTAGGAATACTTTTTTTTAATTCTTCTACTTGAGCTAAAATAGTATCAGAATCACTATCAGCTGCAACAGATTTTTCAATAAGAAGAATTCCTTCGTTTACATATGCCTGCTCTGGTGTTATATCATTTTTTATACCTAAACGACTATTTGCCAAAGCTTCAAGTTCTTTTCGACGTTGTGCTGCAACTTCATCAGCAACCTGTTGCAATTTTTCTTTTGCAGCATTACGAGCCGCATCCTTTTTACTATTTCTTATTTCTTCATATTCAGCAACAAGCTGATTAAATAATTCATCATCTGCTGCAAATTCTTGAAACTGAGGATAATCTGATAAAAGAGCACCTTTCTTTAAAGCTAAAACATCATCAAATAAAGCTAGAACCTCATCTGATTTAAAATCCTGCATATAAAGTTCTTCTAAAACTTCCATAGCTCTGTCATATTCTTCTCTTGCAATATACATTTTTGCAAGTTTTAACAGGTTTTCTAATTTCTGCTCATCTGTTAATTTTTTTAAATCATCATTAACAGTTGACGTATTATTATCAGATTTATTAGTTAAAAGATGGAAAGTAAGAACACCTCCCCCACCAAGTAGCAAAACTGCTAATAAAATAGCTATAGCTATTTTTTTCTTTCTATTTCCATTTTCTGAATTATTAGTCGATGTCTGATTCATAGTCATAATCGATAGTTCCCTCCGCTCCTGCTGACATATTAGTAGACTCTGTTTTTTGTAAAGAGTTCATAATATCCTGTAATAATTTTTGACGTATAACATCATCTTCTGCTTCTTTTTCTGCAGCAATACGATCTTCTTCTGCTCTGTCACTAACAATTTGTTCCAATTTATCTTTTTCTTCGGTAACTTTTATTAACTCATTTCTTAATTTAGCAGCTTCTTCTACTGCAATTCCAGCAGCAGAACCCGACATTCCATTTCCATTTACTACAGTTTTTTCGAGATTTTCTTTTTCTTCTGTGATACGAGTTACTTCTGCTCTTAATTTTTCAAGCTCTGAAATCATAGAATCTCTTTCTGCAAGTTTTCTATCAATTTCTTCTTGAAGCAAAGAAACTAAAATACGAACATTTGGTGACTGTTCATCATCAGGAGCTAATACAAGAAATTGTTTATAATCTTCTAAAGCTTTTTCATAGCGTTCCTGCTTCATTCTACTATTAGCCCTATTTAACATTGCTTCAGAATAAACAGGATTAGATGTTAAAGCTAAAGAATACATAACATCAGCTCTATCATAATCACCCATAGAAAACGCAGCATTTCCACCATTAAAAGCCAAAATTGCAGAATCAGAACCTTTTATTCTCATTCCTCTTTCATTAATTTTTAAAGCCTTTTCAAATTGAGCTGTCTGATAATAGGAAACTCCAAGATATATATATACAGCAAGATTTATAGAAGGGTCTTTTATAGCAGTTTCAAAATAAGGGATAGCGACCTGAGGTTGATTAGATAAAAAAAACGATTTTCCTTTCTGATAACTAACAAGACACTTTTCATGCGAAAAACTTTTATCATCAGCTTCATTTAATAAACCGCCATCTTTACTTATTTCATTATTATGTAAAACTTCTGATGATAATTCTTCTGTAGTCGTATTAGTAGCATTTTCATCTTCTGTGCCTGTTAAAGATACGGATTCATCAGCATAAACCGATATAAAAAATCCAACAGAAAAAATAATAATTAAAAACAATTGATGTATTTTTTTCATAATCTCCTCAAAAACTTCCGATTTATTAACATGTACTACTAAATTGCTTATATCGCATAGACACAGTAATAAATATT
>JAILNT010000157.1 GCA_024691265.1 Treponema sp.
TAAAAGTTTTTCCAATTTGTCTGGCACCATTCACTAAAAGACATTCTTGTTTTTTCGTTTCTTTCCAGGCAAGAAGAACATCATAAAATTTTCTTTTTAACATAGCACCATATTCTACAAAGAGTTATAAAAAAATGTCACGAATTTGACAATCTTATATTTTTTTTACTAAAATCACATTCGATATTCTACAATATTCTCTAAAGATTTTCTTGGACGCATAACTGGATTTTCATTGGGAAAACCTAAAGCTACAGCTCCTACTAACTGGTCATCAGTGGAAAGATATTCTATTAACTCTTTATAGGCAAAACACGTATTTCCAATCCATAAAGTCCCCAACCCTTCTTCTAATGCAGCAAGGCTTAGATTTTCTAAAGCAGCTCCAATAGAAAGACTATCACATATTTCAATTATACGCCCATCAGAATCAACAGGAATAAAGGGACTCTTTCCGTTGGTATTCAAAACAACTATTATAACAGGAGCTTCTTTCATAACTCTAATAGTATTTTCAGCATCAGGAATACCATAGGAAAAAGATTTAAAAAGAGAATTTCCATTTTTTTCTCTTTCAATTCCTTTTTCCATGCAAGAAATTAATTCATCTTTCTTATCATTAGCAAAAACTAAAAATTTCCATGGCTGCCTGTTTTTCGCTGAGGGAGCAAGTCTTGCAGCTTCAAGCACAGTTTTTATAGAATCAAAAGGAACAACATCACTTTTAAATTTTCTTATACTGTGCCTATTTCCATATAACATTACTTCACCTCTTCTTCAAAAAGTTGTGAAGAAATAAGCTTTTGAGCCTTTGGACTAAGATAATAAACCTGCTTTTCTACATACTCAGCATCACTAGGGATACTTTCCATATTTAAGGAAACAACGACAAGTTCGATAGGCTCTCTACCTATTCCCTTTGATTCACTACATTTATAAAGAGTTACACTATAGTCATGACAGAGCATAACTTCAGCATTAGCAGTATTTATTTCTTCCTTTATTTTGCCATCTTCAAACTTCTTTGTTTTATCAGAATGAAGGTTATATTTTGCCATTTCTGTTTCAAAATATTCATCAAAATTCTTTTGGTCATCTTCATTAAAAAGATTAAATGTAAGGCACGAATAATTATATTTTCCAGTACCTTTTCCTGAATAATAAAGCATCGCAAGAGGATTTTTTATACCATTTATTTCTGCACAACGATAAATATCAAAAGACCTTTTTGAATAAGCCTTTTCCCAACCTTTTTCTTTCATAACGGAAGCAACTTTTCTATAAGCAGAACCAAATGTAAGCCCATTAAAATCTGCTTCACTATTTTTACAAGAGCTCAATACAAAACTTAATGCCAACAACAGCACAAAAAATATCTTAGTTATTTTCTTCATACTTCTATTATAAACATTTGAGTTTGACTAAACAATATTTAAAGCTTTATCTTATTTATAAAATCAGGAGAGAAAGCATATGACTGATGTTGAAAATATAGAAAAGCTTATAAAAGATATTTTTAACCGCAAGAAAACAATAAAGCTAAAAGACAATACAAACAGATGTATAGCTCCACTCAACAGAAGTCCCCTGAATATGTTTGCCTATAATTTTATAAATAGACTTAGACGGCTAAATGAAAAATTCAAAGACAATCCTGATGCGATAAATGATATTTGTGAAAAAATAAAAAATATAGGAGAAGCAACTCAAAGTCACTGGGCAGGTCCATATTCAGAATTAATTGCCTTAGATTTTTACACTCAATTTTCTGATTTTATAAAGATTTCTTATATAAACATACTTCCGATAAATGAACATAAAAACAGTATTCCAGCTTTAAATGGACAAAAAGAAAAAATAGATATAGATATATGTTTAAATTTGCGAAATACAAGTATTTATACAGATGTAAAATCCTTTAACAGTGTACATATACAGATTTTTGACCAGATTTTTGAAAACGTAGAACTATTTGCCTTAAAAAAAACAGGTAAAAATATTCTTATAGGAGTCGATAACCTTTCAAGCATCGACTACATAGATGTGAAAAATAACTTGGGTTGTGAAATAAAAAAAATTGAAGAAATGCTAAAAAACGCAATTTTGAAAAGCAGTCGTTTATTATCTTAGTCCAAAGGCTCAAAAGCTTATTTCTTCACAACTTTTTGAAGAAGAGGTGAAGTAATGTTATATGGAAATAGGCACAGTATAAGAAAATTTA
>JAILNT010000163.1 GCA_024691265.1 Treponema sp.
TTTTGCTTTCTTCTCGCGATTGTAATGCTACTGTTACTGTATGTCATACTGCTACAAAAAATATCAAAGATATAACAAGCAAAGCTGATATTCTTGTTGCTTTCGCTTTACCAACGGCAGCAACAAGAATATCAGCTTTGCTTGTTATATCTTTGATATTTTTTGTAGCAGTATGACATACAGTAACAGTAGCATTACAATCGCGAGAAGAAAGCAAAAGAGCAACAGGCTTACCAACTATATTACTTCTTCCAATAACAACAGCATTAGCTCCTTTTGTGTTTATCCCCATAATTTTTAAAAGCATTATTATTCCATGAGGTGTACAAGGTATAAAGCTCTTTTTACCAATAAACATGTTACCAACATTCATAGGGTGAAAGCCGTCTACGTCTTTTTCAGGTGCTATAGCTAGAGTTACTTTTTCTTCATTTATGTGCTTTGGAAGTGGTAATTGAACTAAAATACCATGTACACTTTTATCTTTATTAAGATTATCTATTAATTTCAAAAGTTCTTCTTCACTTGTATTTTCAGGTAATACTATACTTTTATCGTTCATTCCAACTTCAGCAAGTGCTTTTCTTTTCCCTGTTACATAAGAAAGGCTTGCAGGATTATCACCTACCAAAATAACTGCAAGACAAGGAATTACACCTTTATCTTTTAGCGAGCTAACTTCACGTGCAACTTCTTCCCTTATATTTTTTGCAATTGCTTTTCCGTCAATAATCTTTGCACTCATAGTAACCTTCCTTCAATATTGAAGTTTTATATTGTTGAAAAATAGTAGTAAAACTGTTATGGTATACCCTGTTCTTTTGAACATTATTCGTTCTAGAACGTTACTATATAAGATTTACACATAAAATTCTATTGCTAAAAAAAGCAATTAATATGAGGAAAATATGAAACGAGTCTTGGTATCGATATGTGCCTTACTTATTAGCAGTGCGTTAATATTTGCACAGTCTTCAGCTACAGAAAGTTCTACAACAGATTCAAAAGAAAATACAGAATCAACTACAACAGATTCTAAAGATGTATCAGATTCTGAAAATAGTACAGATGAAAATAAAGTCAATGAAAAAAATAGCGAAGATGAAAATAAAACAGACGATGATTCAGAATTAGAAGAAGATGACAATGAAGAGGAAAACAGCTCTGAAGAATATCAGTATGAAGCTCCTAAGATGAATCAGAAAGGTGACCAGTACATTCGTATTTCTTTAATGGGTTCTTTACCTATAAACTTTGGAGGAATGTTTAACGATGATTCACAACTCCAGACAGGTGGTATGGGTACTCTAGGTTATCACAGATTTCTTAATAGCTATCTTGCATGGGGTATTGACCTTGGCTTCGGCTATCAGCCAACTATCGGAAGTAATATATTTAACTATATTCCTCTTATGGGCACCTTCACCTTTCAACCTACAATCGGCAAAATGGAATTTCCATTTACTGTAGGAGTTGGTGGTGCTGTAGAAAATTATCTTTCTGAAACATACTTTCCAGGTCTTGTTGTAAAGTGTGATGCTGGTATGTTCTGGAGATTAAATCCAAGCTGGTCATTGGGAGCAGAAGGCTCATGGATGTGTATGCCTCAATGGTATTCCGATCCAAAATACAATTATGTTGGCTACTTTGCAGAAATCGCAATCTCTGCAAGATACCACTTCTAAAATCTAATGTTTGAAACAACATAAGGAATAGAAAAATGACAACAACAAAGAAAACTACTGTAAAAGGTCTTTTCGTAACATTTTTAACTTCAATAGCAATATTATTTACAAGCTGCCAAGGTGTAATCTTCTATGAAATAAATAAAGAAGTTGAGCTTAATTCTGCTCAAATAGAAGGAGATGTAAATAGCCTAGTTCGTTTTGGAGACCAGTTAATTACACAGAATGGCTACGTTTGGTATAAAGATTCATCTTCTTCTACTAACGGAGAATGGACGAAAGTTTCAGCTTCAACTATAGATGATTCTAAACCTAGTATTATAAAAGTTGCTGCTGATTCAAGTTATATATATGCATTCGGTATAACTTATGATGAAGATACTGAAAGTGGCAGTGATACAGAAGGCGAAAATATTATTTCATCAAGAATTATTTATTGTGCAACTTCCGCAGATGGGGAATGGACTGCAATAGATACTTCAAGTATTGGAGATGATTATTATCCAGAATGCCTTTTCTGTACTAATGCAGAAGACGAAAGTGGCAGATATGCATATGTAAGAATGTCTGACGGTAATACATATCAACTAGATGGAACTTCTGCACCAACAGTATTAACAGATGGCACAAATGGACTTGATATCGATGCCGTTACATCTGCTGTCTATTTTAATAGTGAAGTTTGGTTCAGTAATTATCCTTTAGCTGCAAACGATACTTATATGTATTGGACTGCTGGTTCTGATACAGTTTATTACGGAACAGACACAACTTCTGCAACAGGTTACAAAGATGTAAGCTGTGATGATATTCTTTCTATGGCTGTTACAAGTGATTATTTACTGCTTGGAACAGAATCAGGCATTGAACATGTAGCAATAGATTCTGATGGAGCAATAACATCTACAACTTCTGATTTTGATACAAATGCAGATAGTGTTTTAAGCTCTTATTATTATGTTCCTCTTGTATTCTCTCTCGATTCAAGTCTATCAGAAGAAGCTAATACCCTTTATGGTTCAACAGTTTATTATGGTTCTGCAAGTGCTTCTGCTTCTTACTATGACAATATATGTCTTTGGGCATATTATCCAAGTAGAGGAAACTGGAACTGTGAATAATTTTTCATAGTATTTTTTAAGGGGAGCTAAAACAAGGCTCCCTTTTTTTATTGCTCTTTCAAAAGAGCATATTTAATAATATAATTTTTTCAATATGGATTTATTCGATGTAACAGACAAATCAAAAGAACCTTTAGCATCTAGAATGCGTCCCCGCAGCCTAGATGAATACATAGGTCAAGACCATATTGTAGGCAAAGGCAGACTTTTAAGAAGGGCTATTCAGGCAGACAGGTTAACTTCTGTAATTTTTTATGGTCCTCCTGGCACTGGAAAAACAACACTTGCAAGAGTCATTGCAAATCATACAAAATCAAACTTTATAACACTAAATGCTGTTCTCACAGGTGTTGCAGATATACGAACTGCAATAGCAGAAGCTGACAATGCAAAAAAGCTTTACAGTAAAAAAACAATTCTCTTTGTTGATGAAGTTCATCGCTGGAATAAATCACAGCAAGACGCCCTTTTACCCTGGGTTGAAAACGGTACTATAATTCTAATAGGAGCTACAACAGAAAATCCTTTTTTTGAAGTGAACAAAGCTCTTGTAAGCCGAAGTAGAGTTTTCCAGCTAAAGCCTTTAGAAAAAGAAGACTTGATGAAAGCTGCAAAACAAGCTCTAACAGATAAAGAAAGAGGCTATGGAAATTATGATGTTGTATTTGAAAAAGGAGCTTTAGAGCATCTTGTAGATACAGCAAACGGAGATGCAAGAAGTCTTTTAAATGCTTTAGAACTTGCAGTTGAAACAACTGTTGAAAAATGGCCTGCTCCTAAAGGTACACAAATATATATAAGTAAAGAAAGTGCAGAAGAATCCATACAAAAAAAAGTTGTTCTTTATGATAGAGATGGTGATTATCATTATGATATAATAAGTGCCTTTATAAAAAGTTTAAGAGGCAGAGATCCAGATGCTGCTTTATATTGGCTTGCTAGAATGGTAAGGGCTGGAGAAGACCCTGATTTCATATTCCGCCGCATGCTTATTTCAGCTTGTGAAGATACAGGTATGGCAGACCCCTATGCAATTTCAGTTATACAAAGCTGTGCAGCGTCCTTTGACAGAGTTGGACTTCCTGAAGGAAGATATTTTCTAGCACATGCTGCACTTTATCTTTCTACAGCTCCTAAATCTAATAGTTCAATGGCTTTCTTTGATGCACTTGCAGCCGTAGAAAAAGAAGACGTAGAAGTCCCTAATCACTTAAAAGACAATTCTAGAGATGCAGAAGGATTCGGGCATGGGAAAGGTTATATGTACCCTCACGCTTATAAAGACCATTGGGTAGCTCAACAATATCTTCCAAATGAACTTGTAGGAAGAGTCTTTTATAATCCTACAGACCAGGGCTATGAAAAAAATATAAAAGAAGATGTTCTTTCACGTAGGGAATTACAAATTAGTGCAATACTTGAAAAAACGGAAGCTCCAATTCCTCAGGGGAAGGGAGGCATGCATAAATTGCCAGAACTTGCATCTGATTTTTCAAATCCTATTGGAGAATGGTGGATAAATAAGAATTTCAAAACAGGAATGGCGGCAAAAGAAGAAGAACTTACATTTAGCCCCGTAGATAATGATAAAGAAAAATCTATATCCAGAGCTGAAAGAGACTGGAGAAAAAGACTTGAATCAAACAGAGCACAAACGCTTTTAACAATACGTGACAGTATGATTCACCTTGCCACTTTGAACAGGCACACAAGAAGTCTTATATGGAATGCTGATGACGGACTTCTTTTATGGCAGGTTACAAGGAATACCCCAGAAGGTCTTACTTGTGGCTTATGCAAAAATGAAAGAAACAAGGCAATCATTGAGCAATATGGAAATACATTAGATGAAATTGACAGACCAAAACTTTCAATGGATATAAAGGATTTTAATGATTTAGAGTTTGACAGAATATTTTTTAGAGATGTCTTTAAGGATATTAAGAGTATAGAAGAAAAAGCAGATTTTCTAAAAGATACAAAAATTCTTTCAAAAGATTTTGCTACAATTATATCTCAACATATACCGAAAAACGGTCAGCATTTTGCAAAGCTTATAAAAGAACAAATAAAACATAGTTCTGATATAGACAAAATCCTAGATAAAATGATAGAGACTGAAAATCAATTCTTTAATGATAAGTCTAATGCCCTTTTTGCATGGGACAATAAAAACATAAAAGAAACTTTTGAAAATAAGGGCTTCAAAGTAGATATCGCTATTCAAACAGTATTGGAAAAAAGGCGTATTACAACACAAGATTTATCTAACTGGTTTAACAGTCAAACTTCTGCCTATGGAAAAGTCATGTTAAATACTATAGGTAAAGAAAAACTCCAGCTAATAGTAGATATGTTGTCTTTTGCAATAAACAGGCAGATATTTGATTGGCAAACAGAAATTGCATTCGCACGTATTTCTAACAAATAAATTTATTCATTTGAAGAAACGTCTTTACAAGAAGATTCTATAGAGGGTAGTTCTGGAGTTTTTGCTTTTTGCATATCTTTTAGAGTTTTTTCCAAAGAAGAAACTTTTTCATTTAAGTCTAAAAGGTGTTCATTGATTGCAAGAAATTGAGCAAAAAATCCATAAAAAACAACATCAAATACAAAACCTGCAACAAAGCCTATTAAAGCTCCAGAACTTCCTTTGCCATAGAATACATTATCAAAAATGATATAACCGGCAACAACACATAATGCAAGTGTAAGAAAAGCAAATAATCCTACTAACTTAGAAAAAGCAGCTGCAAGTAATTTTACCATAAAATAAACTCCTTATTAAAAATATCGTCAGTTATCTACATTATCTTGTCTATAATGTTATTGTAGCAAACAATGGAAAAGTGCTATTATTTCTAATCGATGCGGGTTTCCCGCAATCATAAATTATTTGGAGTAATAATCATGAATTTCATTTTCTTAGGACCACCGGGAGCAGGAAAAGGCACATTGGCAAAGGAAGTTGCAAAGGCTTACAATATTCCTCATATTTCTACTGGTGACATTTTCCGTGAAAACATCAAGAATCAGACAGAGCTTGGAAAACAGGCAAAAGCAATCATTGATGCCGGAGGACTTGTAAGTGATGAAATTACAATCAATCTTGTAAAAGACAGACTTTCAAAGGACGACACAAAGAACGGTTATATTCTTGATGGTTTCCCTCGCACAATTCCACAGGCAGAAGCTTTAGAGACTTTCGCAAAGATTGATGCAGCCGTAAATTTTGACATTGCAGATGAAGCTGTTGTTGAACGTCTTGGTGGAAGAGTTTGCTGTAAAGACTGTGGACAGATGTTCCACTTAAAGTTTAATCCTCCAAAGACAGCTGGAAAGTGTGATAAATGCGGAGGAGAGCTTTATACACGTGATGATGACAAGACAGAGTCTATACAGAATCGCCTTGTTGTATATCGCAAATCTACAGCTCCTCTTATTGATTTTTATAGAAACAAGGGAAATCTTGTTGATGTTGACGCTCGCCCAGCACCAGAAAAGGTTTTGGCAGAGTTTGAAACAAAGTTCCCAAAGAACTAATCTTTAATAGAAATATAACTTACAATATTATTTTTATTTTGATACGGGGTTTTATTTAAAATATACCCCGTATTTTTTTATCTATGAATATAATTAATCTCTTATTGCTTCAATATTAGCAGAACCGGCTTTTACATAAGGCAATACATTTTCTTCTGCACTTATTCTTACCCTTACTAAATGAGGTCCTAAATTAAATGCCTTTTTATACCATTCTGTATCATCATTTGCATCTATTGCATCTATACCAAAACCTTTTGCAATAGTAACTAAATCTGGACTACGACGGAAAACACTGGCACTATAATTTTTATTAAAGAGATATTTTTGCTGCTGACGAACCATTCCAAGAACACCATTTTCAAAAACAACTATAGTTACAGGTAAATCAAGCTCTGCAAGAGTTGCAAGTTCCTGAATATTCATCATGATAGAACCATCGCCTGAAAAACAAATTACTCTCTTATCTCGATTGGCAAGAGCTGCTCCTATAGCGGCAGGAAGTCCAAAGCCCATAGTACCTAAAGAACCTGATGTCAAAAGCTGTCTTGGATGTTCAAATGGATAATACTGAGCAGTCCACATTTGATGCTGACCTACATCTGTTGTAACAATTAAATCATTTTCACGAATTCCCATTTGGGCAGCATAATCTGGCAGTTCAGAAATAAAACTTCTAGGATTCAAAAGAGAAGATTCTGTTTCATCACTAGACTTAGGAGCTCCTAAGGATTCAACTAAATCTTCAAGATGACGGCTTTCAAGATTATTTATCCAAGCATTTCTATCTGCTACTGCATCAGTATCTATTAAAGATTTTTCAGCTTCTTCTTCCCTTAATGCAATTATTTCTTTTGCAAGTAAAGGTAGTATATCTTCCACTTTTGCAACGATAGAGATATTTGCATCTACAATCTTATTGATTTCCGCAGCATCAATATCTATATGTATAATAGAAGCTCCCGGACAAAACTTTGCCTTTACACCTGTTGCTCTGTCATCAAATCTAGCACCTGCAACTATTATAAGGTCACTGTCATGAATAGCATAATTAGCAGCTGATGCACCATGCATACCAACCATACCCATCATTCCCATATAACTTCTAGGTACCGCACCTATTCCCATAAGACTTGTTACTACAGGACAAGGGAAAGACTCAAGAAATCTTGAAAGTCCCCCTGCACCTTTTTCAGTATTTGCTCCTCCTCCTACATAA
>JAILNT010000179.1 GCA_024691265.1 Treponema sp.
GACGAATTTGCCCGTAAAAATGCTGGCTATAAGATTGAATGGAATGCCGTAGGCAATGAAGCACGCAATATAAAAGCTAGTTTGGTTGAAAATAATCCAGCTGGTAAGAAGAATGGATTATCTTATTATAAAGAAGCAGATATTGACGATATTGCTACCCGTAAACAAATAGCTACCGAAGTACGCAAGAACATTCACAACATTGTAAGAAATGCTGATGGAAGTTTTACAAGAACAGATTTATCAAATAAACAAGTTGCTGCAGCCGTTGCACTTATTGAAGCCGGCGCAAAGCGTATGGATATGTCTATTTCTGATTATGTTTCAAAAACTTTTGGTAATTCTATTTTTGGAAACACAGAAGATTTTGAACGTATTGCTACAGCTCAGGGAGACACAACCGGAGGCAAAGCTGGTGGTGTAATTCAGGGAGTTGCACAGAAAGGATGGCAGCAGTTAGGACAGCAGGTAAAGGCAGTAATTTATGCCGGAGAAAATGCAGATTTTTCTACATGGGCCCATGAACTTGCACATATATTTCAGGCACAGCTTGACGGAGACTTAAAAGAACAGGCTGAAAGAGCTTTTAATGTAATAAATGGAGACTGGATTAATTCAAAGTACACATTCAAAGACGGACACGTAGACAGCGCTGCAGAAGCCTTTGCTTATGGTTTTCAGGACTGGTTAAAGACTGGAAAAGCCGAAAGCGAAGAAATGAAAAATCTATTTCAGAAGTTTGCTGAATTCATTGCACGTGCATTTAATGCACTTAAAGAGCACATTAATTTTACTCCAGAGATTGAAGAAGTTTATAACAACTTGCTATCAGGTAATGATAGTCTTTTAGCACAAGCTGAAAAGGCCGTTGCGGAAGAAGATAGAATCTATAAGGCTAATATGAAGAAACAGGCCGAAGAAAAATCTGCATCCAGAAAGGCCGCAGCTGAAGAAAATAGAAATCAGGAAATTGCTGAAAAAGAAGAAGAAAGTGAAACAACTGATTTTGTAAAAGAACCTACTGCAGAAGAATTGTTAGAAGGTTCAGAAAGTGAGGTTAAGAATGAGACTAAAGAGGCAGATACAATTATTGATAATGCGCTTGAAAAACTTAATGTTACTGATGAACAGAAAAATGAGGCAGAAGAAGTCTTAAAAAATGAGGCATCAACAGTTGTAGATAAAGGTGAAGTTGTCACAGAAGTTGCGGAAAGTGTTTATGATGAGAATGATACTATCCCGCCGGATATGTTTTTTCAGGAAGAAGTCAAAGAAGTACGCAAGGAATACGAAAACACAGATAAATGGATGAAAGCACCTAACGGTGAAGATAGTAATCTTTATGAAAATCAGTGGTTACAGGTCCGTACTCCATCATTTAAAAAATGGTTTGGGGACTGGGAAAACGATCCGGCAAATGCTTCTAAAGTGCTGGATGAAAACGGCGAGCCGCTTGTAGTTTATCATGGTACAGATGCAGATTTTACTATTTTTGACGCTTCTAAAAGCCGTGCAAATATGGATATACAGGGAAACTTTTTTAGCCCTTGGGATATTGATGCACAAGGCTACGGCCCTAATGTTAGAGCTTTTTATCTTAATATTAGAAATCCGGCTAACAGCAGTCAGGGGTATTCTGCACTTAATACTTATAAGGGCCAGAATGAAGCAGGCATTAAAGCCCGTGAGCTTTTGAAGTCTAAAGGTTTTGATGGAGTAAATAATGATAATGAAGAATATATTGCTTTTGAACCTAATCAAATAAAATCCGCTACAGATAATAACGGCGCTTTTAATCCAGAAAATCCATCTATTTTATTCCAGACGGTAACAGATCCAGAACTGCTGGAAAAACTTAATAGTGAGCCAACTGTAAAAGTTTATCGCGCTATGCAGGTTATTGATGGTGAATATTACCCACCTATGGCTACAGTGGTGGAAGGAAATCGCGTTGAATCTGCAAAGGCTGGAGACTGGATACAGGCAGATGAGCACCCAGAACTTGCTGTACCAGATGTTGATCCAAAAACTAAAAAGCAGAAAGTTGATAAAGATGGCAATCTTAAATGGAAGTTTGTATTGGATAAAGGCGGAAAGGACAGCAGCGGAAAACCGCTTACTAAGATACCTGCTGCTTATAATCCTTATTGGCATACTTCAAGAAGCCCGCTTAACGACCAATTTTCATCGGCATATAAAAGACCTAATCTTGTTACTGTAGAGGTTGAAGTTCCTGAAAGTGAGCTTACAAGCGGCTACAGAGCTGAACGCGCAAAGGATGCTGTAGGAGAAATGGATTGGCATTCAGGACCAGTAAGCAGCAAACTTGCAGACAAAGGAAATCCACGCAAAGTAATACTATCGCGTTACTGTAAAATTGTTAGAGTTATTCCAGATGAAGAAGTAGCACAGACTATTAAAGGTATGCTGGAAGGTTCTGATATTGCAATTCCAGAT
>JAILNT010000207.1 GCA_024691265.1 Treponema sp.
CGACTAATTTTTAATTTTCTTAACACCTTGGTTTTTCCAGGGTGTTTTTTTTCATATACTATATCAAAAATATAACAGATATTTTAAATAAAACTTATTAATACTAGCCTTTATACTCTTTGCTATATTTATGTATTTGCTGTAACATTATCTTTATGAAAAAGACCAACGCAATGAGAATATTAGATGCTGCAAAAGTTAAATATGAGACAAAATCATATTCTGATGATGGAGAACACACTCTTGAGCGTGGTGCAGCTGAAAAGATAGCAACAGAACTTGGAATAAATCCACTTCAAGTATTTAAGACTATCGTAATGAGAACAGAAACAAAAGAAGTTGTTGTATTCTGCCAATGTGCAGTTCATGAAATAAATCTAAAAAAAGCAAGAAATGCTTGTTCTGCAAAAGAAGTTACACCTGTAAAGCCTGATGAACTTTTAGGACTTACAGGATATATTCGCGGAGGTTGCAGTCCCCTTGGCATGAAAAGAAAATTTAGAACTTTCATAGATGAAAGTGCCAAAAATTTTGATAAAATATATATAAGTGCAGGAATGCGGGGGGAACAGATTTGTCTGTCTCCTTTAGATTTACAAAAAGTCATAGATGCAGATTTCTGTGATTTAGTACTTGAATAATATAAGAGATAAAAGGTTTTGAAATAATAGATTCATATGAAAACAATGGTTAAGAGATTTATAATATTAGCATCGTCTATAACTCTTTTTACAGCCTGTAATAATAAAAAAGTAATAGTTCCTGAATTGAAAGTAAATGCAGAAGGAGCTATTCAACTTGAAATACACCCTGCATCAAAAGAGTCTTTACAAGATGTACAGAAGTGGCACCCAACAGAAGATAAGGTTTGTGTAGTTCTAGGTTACGGCTATAATGAAGGTGCAACTAAAGATGAAATAATTGCAAATCTTAGCAATAAATATGGACTTTCTGAAGACGGAGGGCTTATAGTTCCTGTTGTCTATCCAGATGATTTTCTTCATAGTGGGAAAATAAGGTTATCTACATTAAAAGATGTTAGTGAAGATTATCAGCTGAAAGGTTTTATTATTCTAGGTGCTCCTGAAGATACTAATAAAGCTTTAACAAGAATAGAAGACGCAAATGGCGGGAAAAGATATCTTCCGGTTTTTGCTTTTTTCTCTCAAGATGATGTATCCGGCATGGAAGCTGCTTGCGATTTCATTGTTGACCATATTCAATCAAATTCTACAACTGAAAGTGCTCAAATAATAGAAGCGGATATTCAGACTCTTGTTAATAATTCTATAGATTATATGCTTGCTCTTGATGGACCTCTTATTGTAAATGAAGAGCTTATACAACAGGAACAGCAAAAAAATCTTTTTCAGCATGTACAACAAATTGTAGGAAAAAACAGAAATCTTGCACCAGCTATAGATGATGAAACAGGCTTTTCGTCTGCAAATCATTTTGTAATAAAATAACTCAACAGGATATTATGCAAACATTTTTTCAGACAGATAACTTTTTGATAACAAGCTCTCAGAAACAGATTAAAATGCTTTCAGACAAGCAATCTGCAAAGGTTCTTGTTATCTCAGATTCTCATGGACATAGCTGGCTGTTAAAATCAATTCTTGAAGAATTTAATGGCTGTGATGCTCTTTTATTTTGTGGCGATGGAATAAAAGATTTATTGAAAAATCTGGAAGAAGCTATCATAGATGAAAAATTTGCAAAATATATTCCCCCAGTTATAGCCTTTGTTCAAGGTAATAATGATGATAACAGATATTCTTTATATAATGCAGTTGATAACCAAGTAACTACTATTCACGTACCTGTAAAGCAATTTATAAATATTGCAGGCACGAATGTTATGCTGGTTCATGGGCATTTGTATAGCCTATTTGATAATGGACAGGAACTTGTTGAAGATGCAAAAGATTCTAATTCTCAAGTTATTTTATTTGGTCATACACATATAGGTTGTGCTATAGATAATGGCAAAGCTTTGCTATTAAATCCAGGGAGTATATCTCGTCCAAGAGGATGCCCTGCAAGCTTTGCCATATTAGAATTTACAAAAGGCAAAAAGATTCCTTATTACTATCTAGTAGAAATTAAAAATTCTCAGCTAGCTAATACTGAATATAAAGCTTTTACGCCAAGAAGCAGTATTTTCTAGAAATTACCAGAAAAAGGAAATGCACATGTGTTATGACCTGGATAAACACATGTATCACCTGAAACTTCACGAGATATTTTTTCTAGGCTTTTTTCCATTTGAAAATCATCACCGCCATACAAATCCGTGCGTCCATAAGAATGATAAAAAACTGTATCCCCAGATATTAATAATTTATCACTGGCATTATACAAGCAAATACTTCCCCTTGTATGTCCCGGGGTGTGTATTACTTTCCATTTTTCTAAAGCCTTTGCAACATCTTCATTATCAACAGCTATGCAATCTTTTAATGTTTTTCCATCTTCAAGTAAAGAATCGGCATCTGGAAGATTTGATACAGAAGGAAGCAAGCTTTTTAAGCCAAAATTGACAATTATTTTCTCTTGTGCTATAGCAGAGTTTGCACCTATATATTCTCTATCGGCTTCATGAATAGCAATATGCATTGAAGGATAAGCACGATGAAGTACTGGTAAACCAAAAACATGGTCAAAATGACCATGCGTAATAACAACTGCAACAGGAATAAGATTATTGGCAGCAAGGAACCTTACAATTTCGTATTCGTCAGGAGATTTGGAACCTACAGCAGGGTCTACTATAAATACATAATTATCAGTAAGAGAAACTATTAATGTATTTACCTCCAATGGCCCTAATGGTAAAATTTTTATTTTGAAATCCATATAAAATCCTCCTAAGCAGAAAACCTTTGAAAAGAAAAACACCGGACTTTATAAAATCCGGTGTTTATAAATATTAAGTTATAATATAATTATAATTCTAGTAAATTCGTATTTCAGACTAAATATGATGAACCTGCAACAGCTTCAGGAGTAGCTGCAGTTTCTGTATCAGTAACGGTATTTTCTGTTACTTCAGAATTAGAAGAAGAAGATTCAGATGTATTCAAAGGCTCACTTTCAGTAGCAGCATTTTCATTTTCATCTGCTTCTTCATCAACATTATTAAGCTTAGAATAGCTAACATTAAGCTTTCTTCCTCTATACTCATATCCATTAAGAGCTGTTAAAGCTTTTTCGCAATCTTCAGTAAAGAGCTGGATAAAAGAATAATTTGCAAGAACACGAATATCTCCAATACGGTCACGGCTAATATTTGCAACACTTACAAGAAGGCCTACAAGGTCTCTTGGATATACACGTCTGTTTCTTCCAATACCAACAAAAATTGTTGTTGCCAATGATTCATCTATCTGAACTCTTGGTGCACGTTCTACTTTTTCAGGCTTTACAGTTGAATGTCTATCACTTCTTTCTGCAGAAAATCTTGCAGTCTTCTCAAAATGGCTTGTATCTCTTGTTTCTTTTGAGAATGTACGTTCAGATTTCTTTGCAAAACGAGAACGGCTTCCGGTTGTTGACAGAAGCATTTTTGTAAGATAAGCGGCAACATAAGAACGTCTTCCAAATGGAACTGTTTTCTTGAAAATCTTTTTTAATTTAGCCAATTCATCTGGATCAGCTTCTGTTTCAACTCTTTTTACGGCATCTACAAGAAATGAAGAGAATTGCTCTTCTGTTATTTCAACATCATATTTATTATAAGCCATATAAAATCTCCTATTTTTTTTCAAAACTTCCTAATAAATAAAAAAAATTACCCAAAAGCTTAACGTTTATCAATTAAAACGGCCTTAATGGGTGTACAAATCCAAAACGTAAGAAGAACAAACTTCTTCAAAGTTATAATTCTTTAACAGAAGTTGCATTTCGTTTGGAACATTCATATTTGTAAAAATAATCCAGTGAACTCCATTGTTTTTCAATTCAGAAAGATATTTTTCTAAAAGTTCCTTTCCTATCCCCAAACCACGATAATCCTGTAATACAAAAAAAGCTGTCACAACGACAGTTTTTACAGAATCACGATAAAATGGAATTCCTATGATACAGCCTGAGAAATCTCCGAAAATAGTTTTGCAAACAAAACCTGACTTTAAATCTGGATTACCAAAATTGAAATGATATCTATTCACCTCAACAATTGCTTCTTTCAATGATGGACTTTCACTAAATGACAGTGAACTGTGTTCAAGGGATTCAGTCAAAACAGACCTTAAACAATTTTCAACATCAACATTATCACAAGATGAATCATATCGCTGAAAAATAAAATCAGACAGAACTAAATCATCTGTCTCATCTGCAAATTCAATTCTTTTCTCGAGAGCTTCCAGACCCAACGATTCTCTCAAAGCGTTATACCATTGGTAAATAACATCTCGCATTTTTTTATTTTTATAAAGATGCCATTTTTTTTCTATACTCGGATAAGCTTTGATAACATTTTTAAAATTTCTAAAGACCCCCCTTCCTGATGCAAGTACCTGCCTTAATTCTTCTTTTACAATGGGAGAATGTAAATCAGATACAAAACTTTCTAGTAGATTAAACCCATCAGAGGAAGTCCATTCTGGCAAAGCATATGTATTTTCCTCGTCAGGCTTACCTGCAAATGGAACAACAGAAGGAATATCCGCTTTTACAACAGATTTCACAGTCTGATTTTCCATTGCAAATAGGATTTGCTGCACAAGGACGTCAGTCAAATCGAATAACATACTAATCTAAATCAGAGCGTTTTGTAATAATTTTACTTACGAGACCATAAGAAACAGCCTCTTCTGCATTGAGCCAATAATCTCTGTCAGTATCTTTTGCAACCTGTTCCAAATCTTTTCCAGTAGCTTCTGCTATGATTTTATTCAACTTAGAACGAGTTTTAGCCAATTCCTGAGCATGAATCTCAATATCTGTTGCAACACCCTTAATTCCACTCATAGGCTGGTGTATCAAATACTCGCTATTTGGCAATGCAAGTCTGCGTTCTTTTGGAACTGCCAATAAAATCAAGGCAGCAGCACTTGCAACAAGTCCCATACCTATTAATGTTACTGGAGCATTGATGAAGCGAATCATATCGAAAATAGCAAATCCAGCTTCTACATCTCCTCCAGGAGAATCTATATACATGCGGATTGGCTTATCATTATCAGCTTCCATCATCAACAAATCACGAACAATCTTTTCAGCAAGTTCCTTGTTTATTTCGCCACTCAACAAAATCTGTCTTGTTTTCAGAAACTTCTCAGCAAGAGGATCAGGCCCCTTATCCTTCTTCTCTTTCTCATCATCTTCTGCATCTTCAAGGACAGTTTGATAAATATGCTGCGTCATTATTTCTCCATTAAAAAAAATATTTAATCCGTATTCTTATATATTAGCGAATAACTTTTAGTCTGTCCACTTTTCTTATCAGCTTTTCACTTCAGAAGATAATTAAAAGGCAAAAAAAAAGCACTCATGTTTTACCATGAATGCTTTATGGAGAATAGGGGACTTGAACCCCTGACCCTCGGCTTGCAAAGCCGATGCTCTAGCCAACTGAGCTAATTCCCCGTGGCTTACTGGGACAGAATAGAGTTGAACTATTGACCCCCGCCTTATCAGAGCGGTGCTCTAACCAACTGAGCTACTGTCCCAAATAACAAAAAGAAACAAAAGTTAATATGGAGAATAGGGGACTTGAACCCCTGACCCTCGGCTTGCAAAGCCGATGCTCTAGCCAACTGAGCTAATTCCCCATGGCTTACTGGGACAGAATAGAGTTGAACTATTGACCCCCGCCTTATCAGAGCGGTGCTCTAACCAACTGAGCTACTGTCCCGTAGCAACTTTCGTTGTCGATGTTTGATAATATATACGAAACAATATTTTTTGTAAAGCCCTAAAAAGTGATTTTTTTATATTTTTTCACAATTTCTAGAAGAATAAAAGCTTATAATTATTCTATACAAGAAATTATCGCAATAAAAAAAATATCACAGTCTCAATTAAGGATAAGCTTTAAAATCCTGTACTACACTAATAGCTGATTCAACTTTATACTCTGGAAGCATTTTTTCTGCTATTGTTAAAGCTTTTTCAACCAGTGCAGAAGAATCTGCTACACCTTGCAAAGTAACAACCTTGTCGTTTATAACGGCATGAAGGAAATTTATATTTAGCTTATAATCAAAAACAAGTGTATTAACAAGTTTCTGGGCCTTTAATAACTCTTCTATTTTTTTCTTACCCTCAATTTCCTTTTCCGGAGTAATATAAGACTCTTTAAGAGTTTTTATAAGCCTAACAGCATTAGGAATATCAAGAAGACCTGTATTCATAACAAGGTGATAATGACTTGATTCTGCATTATCCATATTGAAAAAGCTCTTGTGAAAACCTAATCTATTATTATCACTTTCCTCTATTCTCTGTCTTGCCTGTTTATCATTCCAATCAAACTCGTTCTTCAAGCGTTCCATTCGAATGTTATCATGGGCAACAAATCGAAGCGAAATTCTATTTGGAAGTCCATCTAAGATTACAAATGCACCTCGCCCAATTAAAATACAATTATCCTTTGAAGCAGCTTCAAGAATTGCAAGCTGAAGATAATCGAGATACTCATCTCTATCTTTTGCAAGAGATGCAAAGAAACCTGGTTTACGCTCATCATATTTTTTCATTTTTTCAGCAGGAAAACCAAGTTCTACAATCTTCTTTTCAATATCTTTTCTGCCAATAAATGTATATCCTAATTCTTTAGCTGCAGCAGTTGCAATTTCATCACCCAATGCAGCGACCTGTCGGGAAATAGTAATAACAGCCATCTTAAAATTCCTCCTGACATTTAAACTGTTCTGTTATATTATTATGAATACTATCTTTATTTCTGTCAAAAGGAAAACAAAAAAAATGAATGTTATTGATGATGAAAAACTTAAATGGAAAGAGCTTGGAAAGCAGGAAATCTTAAAGACAATTGTTTTCAACGTAAACAAGACCGAAAGTGTATCTCCTACAGGTGAAAAGGGAAATTATATAGTTCTAGATGCACCTGATTGGGGTATTGTCATTCCAGAACAAGATGATAAATTCTTAATGGTAAAACAATGGCGACATGGTGAAAATGCTTTAAGCATCGAATTTCCTGGAGGCGTAATAGAAAAAGGTGAAGAACCTGAAAAAGGTGCCGCAAGAGAATTACTTGAAGAAACAGGCTGCACAGCTGACAAAATCATTCATCTTGCAACAATAAACCCTAATCCAGCTTTAATGTGTAACCACACTCATATATATCTAGCACAAGGCTTACACCATGTAGCAAAGCAGCAGCTAGATAATGATGAATATGTATCTTATCTAGAAATACCTATAAAAGAAGTATGTGCAAAAATGGGAAGTAAAGAATACCCTCATGCAATAATGATGGCAGCACTTGCAGCATACAGGCAATATAAAGACGAACACCAATAAAAAAAATGGGATAGACCACAGTAATAAAACTGAAGTTTATCCCATAAAGCAAATGGCAACTGTATAACAATAGCCATTAACAAATATTATCTATTCATATTGAAAGACTCATACTTAATCTTAGGATCGTATTGTCCCTCTCGATATTCTCCAGCAATACTAGGAATCTTCATTTCCATACCTGGATAAATCAAATTAGGATTAGAAGGCTGTGGCAAATCCTGCTTATTAGACTGGTAGAGATTTTCCCAAAGCAAAGGATTATTATATACATAAGCCCTTCCTGAAATATTCCAGAAACAATCTTTAGAAGATTCCCAAGGACATACAACGTAAGACTCTGGCAAAGGTATAATCTCATGAACACCATCAAGAGCTTCTACAGCTTTTTTAGCATAATCAGAAGCTTCTGCGTACTTTTCTTCTTTATAAACAGATTCCGCATTAGCATAAGCTTCTGTACTCAAGCCATAAGCCATAGGGAAATCTCTTTCTGCATGAATCTTTTTTGCCCAGGCAATTTTATTAGCTGCAATTTTCATCTGAGAATCAGCATCGCTTTTAGCAAGCATCATCTTTATATATTCATCAGATAAAGCTGCATTTTCAGCAGACTTCTTCGAATACTCTTCTGCATCAGCATATTGACCAGCATCGAAAGCTCTCTGAGCCTTTTGCATATATTCTTTAGCCAATCTCTGATACTTATTATTTGTATAACTAACAGAAAATGCAAATGTACAAGACAGTAACAAAGCAGCAGCACAAAGCAAACGCTTAATCATTCTTTTACCTCCTGAGCAGATTCAGTTGATTCAGTTGTTTCTTTTGTTTTAGTTACTTCAACAGTTTCACTTGTCTCAACATCATCTAATTCAATGACTACATTTTCAGGATTATCATAATTGTCTTCTTCAAGCAAATTTGTATCTTCTGTTACAATACCTTCAACTTCTTCATCTCCTAAAGGAGCTTCTGTATCAGCCTGAAGTGCATTTTGCTCAGAAGCTTCCTGTTTTTGCTTTGCAGCTTCCATAGCCTCCAATGCAGCCTGTCTTCTCTTTGAAACACTTTCAAACATAGAAGCAAATTCGCTTGTAGCCTTATCATATCCCTTATAAGCTTCTTCATAATTTTGGAAAGAGAATTTTGCATCAGAATCCTTTATAAGCTGAACCGCAGCCTTATAAGCATCTGCAGCAGCAACTTCAGCCCTTACAGACTCAGCATTCTTTTTCTGTTCCATAGCCTTTTTTCTAGAATCATTGGCAATGATTTTATAAGCTTTCTGGCTCAAGCTCTTAAAGCTATCATAAGCGAAAGTAGCTTTTGTTAAAGAATCTTTTCCAGCTTCCTTATTAGATAAAGACTCCTCTGCAATTTTTAATGCAGAACAAGAATTATCATAAAGAGATGAATCGTATTTAGAAAGCTCTTCTGAATCAATTTTATTCTTTAAAGCTAAAGCCTGTGCATACATATCCAAAGCTTTGTAACGAGCTAAAACATCTTTCAAATCTTCACTCTTAGCAGAAGCTTTCATTGCTTCATAATCAGAATCAGTAGTCTGGAAAGCATTTCCCAAAGCTTTATCAGCACCATTGGCTAAAGCATTTTTTCTAGCTTCTTCAATTTGTGCTAAAAGTTCTTCAACAAGAGCAGCATCTTCTTTTGGCTCTTCAACAGGAGTTTCAGCAGGCTTTTCTTCTTCTGCAGGTTCTTCAACAGCAGGAGCTTCAACCATAGGCTCTGCTTCTGGAGCAGCAGTAGGTTTAGAAGCACATGATGCAAAAAAGAATAGTACAGCAGAAGCAATAAAAGCGTATTTAATCTTAGTTTCTAACTTCATAAGTGTTCCCCTAAAAATTTTCAATACAGC
>JAILNT010000202.1 GCA_024691265.1 Treponema sp.
TATAGGAACAAGTTTTTCTAATATATTATTTCCAATCTGTAAAGCAACAGAATTAAAGGAAAGCGATGGAAAAACATATATAGGCTGTTTTGTAGGTTTTGTACCTATAACTTTTTATCACAATACTATTCCTCATGATGATTTAGGCTTTGACTCTTCTGAAGGTTTTACAGTTGCAACTACAAAAGACAGAAACTTGCTTTTTTGCCCTAAAGAAGAATATGTAATGACAAAAAAATTCTCAGAAATACCAGGAATCAAAATCATTACAGATGCATACAGTAATTCTACAGAAGAAATAGTTTCAGGTAAAATAAATTATAATGGGAAAGATTATTTTACCTTCATAAAAAAAGGAAGTTTTTCCAATATTGATTTAATTACAGCTATTCCTATAAAAAAAGTTTATTCAACTTCTGACATAATGGTTAAGGTTCTTATGATATCAAGCATCTTATGCACTCTCCTAATAATTGCAGGAGCTTGTTTATATCTATACTTAGGTTTACTTCCTCTTAAACACCTTAACAAAGCAATGAAAAACATTGCAGAAGGAAACGCAGACTTAACAAGCCGTCTGAATGAAGCAGGATACAATGAAATTGGACAGATTACACGAAGCTTTAATAGCGTTATGGAAAAGCTACAAGAAGTTATAAGAAATATAGCTTCTTCAAAAGATTCTATAACCTTAGCATCAAGTGACCTAGAAAATTGTGCAACATGCATGGATTCAGAAATTGGAGAACTCACAGGTGCAATTGGAAACATGCAAGATAAAATGAAAAGACAGGAAGACAGAGTTGTTGCTACATCCGATTCTGCAAAAAAAATCTCAAGCTCAATTCAAGAAATGGAAGTCCTGATTGATGAACAGAATTTTGCATCAAGCAGAGCTTCAGCTGCTGTAGAACAAATGGTTGGTAATATCGATTCTGTATCACACTCAACAGAAAACATGACAAAAGCATTCGAAAAGCTTAAAGAAAATTCTGAAAAAGGACTTGAAGCAAATGTAACTGTAAAGCAAAAAGTTGAAGCAGTTGAAATACAGTCAAAAACATTAGGAGAAGCAAATAAAATCATTTCTAACATTGCAGGACAAACAAACCTTCTCTCTATGAATGCAGCAATAGAAGCCGCTCATGCAGGAGATTCTGGAAGAGGATTTGCTGTTGTTGCAGAAGAAATAAGAAAACTTGCAGAAGATTCTTCAAATCAATCAAAATCCATAAAAAAGCAGATAAAGAATATTTCTCAATTAATTTCTGAAATAGTAAAAGCTTCAGCCCTTGCAGATTCTATCAATGTAAATACTGAAAGCATGATGATTGAAACAACATCTTTAGTTGAATCTATAAAAAATGCAATGGCAGAGCAAACTGTAGGAAATAATCAGATTCTTGATTCATTGAAAACAATGTCAAAGAAAGCTTCTGATGTAAAATCAGCTTCTCAGAATATGGCAAAAAATAACGAAGCTATAAAAGAAGAAATCGAGTTATTAAATGAAGAAACATCTGAAATGAAATCAGCACTTTCTCAAACAGCTGGAGTTGCAGAAGGTGCAATAGAAATAAAGAATTCTCTCATGAATGTTGCAAATGGAACAAGTAATGCCGTTAGCGAAATTGCAAAAAAAATAGACGGATTCAAATTCTAAAAAAGGAGAGGATATAGTCATTTATAAAATCTGCTATATCCTCTCTATAAAAAATCAAAATAAATCAAGCATTGAGTCTAAATATATTTCTTCTCTAACATTTATCTGATATTCAGGTTTTGTCATATAATAAAGCAGAAACTCAAGAATAATAGCACTACCAAGTCCTCTTCCCTCTATTTTGAAATTTGAAAATCCCATCGGAAGATAAACATTCAATATATCATTAACACTGATAAAAGCAGGATTTTTCATTGCTCTTGAAAAACTATATCCATGAGCAGCCTCTACAGAAGAACATATATGCTCTTCAACATCTTCTCCTAGATTTTTACGGCTTACATTTTCGTAACAAGCTTTTCTATCTTTACAAGCAAAATTACAGCATTCATTACACAGAAATTCAACTTTATCTTTTTGAACTTGGGAAAGAGAATTAAGCTCTTCAAACTTTTTGTTCAAACGAAAATCGGGAACTACATAGCGAAAAACAGCTCTGTTAAGTTCTGCCTTGAAATCTACAAAAGAAGTTAAGACTTTTGTAGTTGAAGAAACCTGATAAAAAGCCGAGTATCTAGATTCAAGATAATCGGATAACAAATCCGAATGAATTATTACACCTGGCTGAACATTTGATTTTTCAAATAAAGCACAAATATCATTACATCTTTTATCTGTAAGATGCTCTTCTTTCAATAACGAATTACTAAAAGTCAACCTTGCAGAAATATTATATTCCTGCATAAGCATAAAAACTTCTTTTGGATTTGCATTTCCAAAACCGGCTCTACCTCCTCCCCAAATACAATCAGCAGGAGCTCCGTAAATTGAAGCTATATCACACCAATCATAAAAATATTCTCTGTGATTTTTAAAAAGTGGTAAAAAAGCACTGTACAAATCATAAAATTCAAAAAGACCTGGAAGGTGATAATATGCTATAGTTTTCGATTGATTCAACACGATATCTAATTAAAAACATAATATGATAAAAAATCAACTTCTAGAGTGAATAATAATCATGTACAGAGCCTTTAT
>JAILNT010000255.1 GCA_024691265.1 Treponema sp.
TATAAGCTTTACGTAATTATATAATGCACACACTTTAATTTCAATTAATTAAACTTTTATCAATCTTTTAGGGATTTTATTGACTTTTATGAAGTAAAAACAGCATATTTTGCAAATAAAAAACCAAAAATCTACATTTACTGCAAATTTCTGGTTTATAAATTCTGTTTTTATTTAAATAATTCTCTGCCTGTGGTCGCACCGCCATCTACAAGTACGTCCACTCCTGCAAGATACCCGTTTCTCTCGTCAGCGACCGTTGCAATTGCATATCCAAGTTCATCCGGTGTACCCATTCTGTTCTCACCTGTATATTTAAGCATGCTTCCGCCTTCTGATGCTTCTTTATTTCCCATATCTGTTGAAACAAGTCCGGGACTCAGAGAACATACTCTTATTCCCTTTTTGCCATATTCATTTGCACACTTTGAAGCATACCATATAACAAAATTTTTAGAAAAGGCATAAGCAAGTCCTGCTCTTTGATAATCACCCTTTGCCAGATTGCTCCTTTTTGTAAGCTTTTTGATAAACAGATTTTCATCTGTTTCAGCAAGTGCATACTGCTTTTTAGATATAAGGAATTTAGGCAGCACATAAGCCGAGTTAGAAGAAATATCAACGATTACACTGCCTTTTTTCATAACCTTTGAAAATTCCTGATTGATATAAACAGTTCCGAGAGCATTTACCCTAAGAAGTTGTTCCGGTCTTGCCATTGCTGGTGACAAACCTGCTGCATTAATTACATTTTTTATTTCGCCGAGTTCTGTTGCAAACTTTACCAGTTTTTTTACCGATTTTCTATCTGAGGTATCGCAGGTGCAGGCATATGCTTCATAGCCCAGTTCTTTTAGCTTTGTTATTGCCTTTTCAAGCTTTGCCATGGTTCTTCCGGAAACTACTATGATCTTGTCTTTGCTCATATAACCAGCTGCCGCAAGACCCATTCCACTACCGCCACCTGTGATCACACATACATCTTTCATATTGCTATTCCTTTCAAAAACTTACACTAGTAGCATAATAAAAGAAGGTAGTAAACACTTGGTAAACTTGAATCACTTTATAAAAAAACTCTCATAAAATACGTATTTTTGATTAAAGCCGGCAAAAATTGTACTTTAAAACAAAACTGAAATCGTAGTTCCAACTCCAGGTGCACTGTCTAAATTAATGACTGCATCATGTATTTCAACTATATGCTTTACAATAGCAAGTCCAAGCCCTGTTCCGCCAGTTGCCTTTGACCTGCTCTTATCAACTCTGTAAAAACGTTCAAATACTCTTTGCTGATCTGCAGCAGGAATCCCTATTCCATTATCCTTCACAATGAGAGTCGGACGATTTTCCTTTTTTACAGAAACCATTACTTTTCCACCTTCATTGTTATATCTGATTGCATTTTGAACAAGGTTTTCTATAAGCTCTTTGATCATATCCTTATTTCCAACCATCCTGCAGGCGCTTCCGGAAAAAGTAAGCTCTATTCCTCGCTGCTCTGCATTCATTGTCAGGGTTTCCATACATTCATATGCAATTTCGTAAAGATCAATTTCTTCAAAGGATGGTTCCTTTTCGCTTCTATCAAGTTCAGAAAGCCTTATTATGTCATTTATAAGTGTAAGAAGCCTGTCCGCATTTTTTCTGATTTCTACATAAAAATGTTTTTGCTGTGGCTCATCTGCCATTCCATTTTCAAGAAGCTCTGCATATCCCGAAATTGCTGTAATAGGAGTCTTTAATTCATGGGAAACATTTGCCGTAAAGTCCTGCCTTGCCTTTGCAGCAGAAAGAACATCTGCGTGCTGAGTTTTTATAATTTCTGAAAACGGCTCAAGTTCTTTATATGGAGCTTCATAGTCTGCATCCTCAAGATTTCTTGCCATCATTTCTATGGGTTTTAGTAGCTGTTTAGTGAGCAGGTGTGAAATAGTCACACATATAACCATAATAATTGAAATAATAAGAATAGTTACAGGTGCAGCGGACATAAAAACAGACCATATACTTTCAGCATTTAAGGCAACCCTTAAAATAGTTCCGTTTGAAAGAAGAATTGCATAGTAAAAGGTATTCTCATTCATTGTATCTGAGCGCCTTACCGTTTCTCCAATTCCGGTTGCCAGGGCCTGCTGAATTTCAGGTCTGTCAAGGTGATTTGCCATCTCATCAGATGTTACATCATTATCATAGAGTACTGTCCCATCCGAATCTATCCACGTAACTCTAAGTTCTTTTATATCTGTTGAAAGATTTATCTCATCAGTATCTATATTTACTGATTCAAAAAAATTTGTATCTTTTAAAAGCTTTGCACTTATTGCCAGATCATTTCTGACCTGCCTCTGAAACAAATTATAATATATAATTGTAATTCCAATGACCGTTGCAAGGATTGCAAGAACAACTATCCCTACAAGTCTTATATTTATTTCCTTTTTCATTCGATCACATAT
>JAILNT010000269.1 GCA_024691265.1 Treponema sp.
GTGTATTCTTCTTCTTTTCCTGTAATATTGTTAAGCAATACAGTCTTTGTACCAAATGATATGATAGATGTTGTAACTGTAGTCTGGTCGAAAACTTCTGCACGGTTAAGTTCTTCACGAAGCTTTGTGAATTGTGTCTGCAAGTAGTGCTGATGTTCTTTTGCAGCGATGTATTCTGCATTTTCCTTCAAGTCGCCCTTTGCACGTGCTTCTGAAACTTCTTCTGCAATCTTTGGAAGTTGATTGCTCTGAAGGTCTTCCAGTAAAGCTTTCTTGATTTCCAACATCTTTGCAGTAACAATAAGACCTTTTGGAGCTGCACTCTTTTCTTCTGTTTCCTGGAACTTGAATTTAGGGAACTTCTCAAGAATCTTATTTCTCATTTTTACTTTAACATCAGAATGCTCAGCATCAAGACCCTTTACATCGTTAACTAAAGTATAAAGTCTATTTGTTGTGTCTTCACCATTTTCAAGCATGTAATTAATCATTGTATCCTTGCGGAACAATGAGTTACAGATAGATTCTATAACTTTCTTGTTTTCAGCTGTGTTTACGTGACTTTCAATTTCACGATAATTCAAAGCAATGATGTTTACCATTGTAATCATCTGCTTTTCAAATGTAACGCCAGATTCCTTGTACCAGTCTTCGTCCTGACATTTATCAAAGAAGAGTACTATTGCCTTACGATAATCTCTGTAGTTATCGAATGCTGTGCGTACAAGATTTTGAACTTTTTCTGTATAGCCGGCATTAACAAGACGATTAATCATATCCTTGTCAAGAACAGTAGGGAATAAATCAATATATTCATCTGCCCAATTAGGAAGGAGTTTGATTGAATTCAAATAATCCTGGCGGAGAGATGTATTCTTTGTATCCTTCAAAGCTTCATACATTTCACGATGATTTTCAATCTTTGAATAAAGCTCTGCAAATGTAAATGTAGGAAGAGTTACAAGAGAAGGAAGCTTTTTAGAAATGTATTGAATAACAAGATATGAAGCTACAACAGATTCTGTAATAGAAGAAATTGCTTTCAAGAATCCATTAAAATATGAAATCATATCTGTAAGAAGTTCACTTTCTTTATCAGTATCTTCTGCATTGATATATTTCATAAGAATGTCAATTCTTTCAAAGAACTTCTTTTGAGCCTTAAATTCATTAGCAAGCTTTTCAGACTGACTTATAGAATGGTCTCTAACGATATATTTTGTAATATCACTAGGGTCAACTCCGAATGTCGAGTTTTCTTCAAGAATTTTCTTTGCTGCAGAATTCCATGTTGTCCATTCACTTGTTGTAAGAATAGAAGGAACAAGTTCTGCTTTTATACGCTTGAAATCACATTTATTATCAAAACTCTTGATAATAGTTTTCAAAGTCCATTCTTTATCGTCTTTAATCTTTTTCTTAAGGAAATCAAGTTTCTTAGTTGCTTTTAGTACCCAGATATGTTTTTTGCTTAAAGGCATCAATGCATTCACAGCCATCTTTAGAGACATATTGTGAGCACCAACTTTTCCACCGAAGTTTATCTTGAGATTATCGCCATCTACTTCTGTGATTTTTCCAACACCCCATGTACGATGGAATACAAAGTTGTCTGTATCGAATGCAATATGCTTTTCAAAGTCATTTATAGCTTCAAATACACCTCTTGTATTTCCAATAATTCCAGATGAGATGATATATTCATCAAGATGACTGTGCTTCTTGTATTTTCCACGGAAACATTCTTCTATTTCTTTTCTTGCCCAATTATCTTTAGGGTCAATTTCAAGCATAATCTTCAAAATTTCAATAGAAGTATTCCACTTTTTATTGTCTTTATAGTATTTATAAACGTCCTGAAGCAATAAACAGCTTTTGATACTGCTGATATGCTTTGCAATTTTATTCTGAACTAAATAGAAGAAATCAATTTCTTCTGGAATGAGAGAAATAAGTTTTGTCCAGATTTCTTTAAGAATATTGATGTTTATATTTGGCTGTACTATGAAACGAAGAAGAGCTTTCTTGTAATATTCAACTTCCTTTTCTTTATCACCTAAATCTTCATAGTGCTTTCCAAGAACTTTTGCAAGTTCAGCTTCTTCAAAGTCGAGTTTTACGATTTTCTCATAGGTTTCCCAGAGTTTTTCTTCGTTGCTATCTTCTTTGTAGCACTCTGCTATTGTTCTCAAAGCGAACTTGTTGTTTGGGTCGTCAGAGAGGATATTTAAACACAAATATTCAATTAATGTTTCTTTGTGATTCTTCTGGAAAATGTCAACAAGACTTATAAGTGCGGAATTATCGAGTGTTCCGATTTTTAGTCCGAGCATTCCAGAAATATACAAGGCAATGATGCTGTCTTTTGTATGTGTTAAATGCTCATCACAAATAGACTTGATTTCTGCAATGCAATTTTCACTGCTTGCTTTCTCAACAATACCAGTTAATTCAACCAAATTGTTTTTTGTGTAATTACTGATTGTAGCTCTGGTATAAATTTCCTCTTTGAGCATTTCCTGAACAGACTTCACAAGTTCTTCAGACATATGTAACTCCTATAATCTATGACAAACTCATTTCGTTTAAAAATCATTCATGTATAAGAATCTCTTGCCGACAAAAAGCCCTTATACATACACACAATCCACCCCGGACTTAGCTTGTTTATGAAATGTTGTTTTAATTATTTGACATATAGTGCATATACGGCAGGATCGATTATCTTTATTTTCAAAAGAACCTCATTTATTTTTGCACAACTGTCGTTTGACATCACATAATGGTCGATAAGCCAAAAATAAAGGTTTATCAAATGTGGTGTTAATGTTTCACTATCAGAAGTAGGATTTTTGGATTCATTCTCCTTTGCGAATATTTCCTGCTTTAATCTACCTACCTCAGAAGCTCTTAGCTCTCTCTTTATATTGAAAACCCCAAAAATAACTCCGTATACCGGAATCCATTCTTGAAGTGCTGAACCTGTATATCCTTTTTCTTTTACTTGTCTTATCAAAAGACAAATAAGTTCAGAATCAAGGAAGCTTAAATCTATTTTTTGTGCATCGATAAAGAAGGCTTCTCTAAATAAAACCTTAGCAAGTCTTTCTTCACCGTATAAAGCGTAACAATCTGCCATTTCTGCCATACCTGCGGCAGTTCCAGGTTCAAGCTGGTTTGCTTCCTGCAAGCAGTGTAATGCTTCTTCGTATTCTCCAAGCTTTTTGTAGCAGAGTCCTAATTTTCTGCAAATCAAAGCTCTAAGATTATCATCTTTCTCTGGTACTACTTCTTTATAGCTTTCAAGAGTTAAAGAAAAAACACCTTTACAAGTGGAATAAACTGCTTGTTTATAAATGGTCTTTTCCCTTGAAATAAAAGTTTTGAAAGATTTCCACTGGGTAATGAGTGAATCACCTTGTTCCATAGGGTCTAAAGTAGGAAGAGATGTTATAGTTTCAAGCCAGAATGAACAACATCGGAGTGAAAAAATAATTTCTTCATTCTCTAGGTCATTTGTAAGCATGTCTTCTAATATCTTCTTAGCCTGTCTAGGATTGCCATATGCAAGAAAATTATAAGCTTGTGCAATCTGATTCTCTGATTGAATACCCATAGCGTATTTATCATTATACAATTTTGATGATTTTAGTCAATAAAAAAATAAAAAAAACAAAAAATGAAGCAACCTTTATAAACGCTTTATGAAATTTA
>JAILNT010000212.1 GCA_024691265.1 Treponema sp.
CATCAACAACTTACCTCTAACTATATTAAAAAATGAAGACAAGAATCTTATTGAATTTGATGTAAACTATTTATCGATTGATAAAAATGATACAGAAAGTGAAATAGCAGGTCTTTCTATATTTTCAAAAAAGACAGGTAAATTATATTTCGATGGAAAAAATCTTTTACTTTCTAAGCGTATAAACTCAGATTCACTAAAGACGATTTTCATTGCAAACATTGCTTCCTCAAATGACTTGTAATGCTTGACGTCATGAAGTTTTATAGATAAAGTAACTATTATGTTTGATGTAAAAGAAGCGAATCTGTTCGAACTTGAAGAAGAAGATTTCGATACCGTTATGGCCTCTGATATAACTTTCACAGGCACTATTCATTTTGCAAAACCTTTTATGATAAAAGGTAATGTAAACGGAAAAATAATCGCAACAAGCGACTTAGTAATAGAAAAAGATGCAAAGATTAATGCTGATATAGAAGCAGACAGAATTCTCATAAAAGGTATTGTTAATGGAAATGTAAAAGGGAAAAGACTGGTTTTCATTACTTCTACCGGAACTGTAAATGGAGATATCACATCTGCTCAAATAGTACAGGAACCAGGTTCAACTTTGAACGGCAAGTGTACAACTATAAAACAATAAGATATCAGCATATTTATTAATATTATTACCTGATTTTATAAGGACTCTAAAAATGAAAAATAAAATAAAAGCAATTTTTATTGCATTTGTAACATTTTGTATTTTTACTCAGGCACTGCCTGTTTTTGCTCAAGCAAAGCAAGATGCTCTTAAATTATACAGAGAAAAAAAATATACAGAAGCCATAGCTGTTTGTGAAGCTGAATTAGCAGAAAATCCTTCTAATATAGATTCTTATGCAGTTCTTTGTTGGAGTCTTGTAAAAAATAAGCAATATGCAGAAGCAGAACAAAGAGGTTTAGCTGCAAATAGAATAAAACCTTATGATGGTCGTATTCTTGAAATAATTGGTGAAGCTAAATTCTATCAGGGAAAAAATATCGGAGCTATGCAGTTTTTCCAGGATTACATAGCAAATGCAACAAAAGGAACAAGTACCGGTATAGCTTATTATTTCATGGGAGAAATATATATAAAACAAGCTAAATATCAACATGCAGATATTTCTCTTTCAATGGCAGTAAGAGAAGAACCTTTACTTGATTATTGGTGGATGAGACTAGGCTATGCAAGGGAAAAGACTTCAAGCTACGAATCGGCTCTTAAAGCTTACAACAAGGCTTTGGAATTAAACCCTTCCCAGGCAGATGCTTTACGTGGAAAAGCAAGATGTACTGCTGAATTACAATAGTAATTTTTTTTATAAAACCACACGACCTTATACTTACAGAAAATATACATGCAGAGTAACCATAACTACAAGATACATTTTGAAACATTGGGCTGTAAGCTTAACCAGATTGAATCAGAAGCAGCAGCCCGTACCTTCTCTGATAAAGGCTTTCAGATAGACCTTGAACCTTTAACTGCAAACTCTCCTATTCAGGAAAATACATTAATATGTGTAGTAAATACATGTACAGTTACAACTAAGGCAGAGCAAAAAGCACGCCGCATTATAAGAATGTTGACAAAATTATGCCCTCAGGCGGCTGTAGTTGTAACTGGCTGCTATGCAGAATTAGACGCAGCAATAATTTCAAGTATAGACAATAGAATTGCTGTACTAAAAGGAAGCAGAAAAGACATTCTTGCATCTATTCCAGATTTCATATCAAATATTCAAGATTTAGATTCTATTTCTGCAGAAGAAAAAGCTTTTAGATTAAGAGCCTACTTTGAAAAAGAAATGCAAGCTAAGAATCAGGATAACAAGCTTGCATCTCAATTCAAACTTTATACAGATACCTTTCAAACACACTCAAGAGCATCTATAAAAATAGAAGACGGCTGTAATAATGCTTGTGCCTATTGCAGAATACACCTTGCAAGAGGCTTAGCTGTTTCTCTTGATGTAAATACAGTCTTAGAACGAGTACAGCAACTAGAAAAAGCAGGACAGCATGAAGTTGTTTTCACAGGCGTAAACTTGAGCCAATATAAAGGAAATTATAATGACGGCTCAGCTGTTCCAAGAAAAGAAAACTTTGCGGGGCTATTAAAGATATTACTTGAAAATACAAGCAATATAAATTTTAGAATATCAAGTTTCTATCCTGAACATATAACAGAAGAACTTTGTGTATATCTTGAAAGCCCAAGAGTAAGACCATCTTTCCATTTATCCATTCAAAGCGGCAGCGATAATATTCTTCGCTCCATGAGAAGAGCTTATAAGGCTAAAGATGTTTATAATGCAGCAAAATTATTAAGGCAAGCAAAAGAAAATCCATTTATTGCCTGTGATATTATAGCAGGTTTTCCAGGAGAATCAGAAGAAGATTTCGCACAAACACAACAAATGTGTAACGATATAAAGTTTGCATGGATTCATGCTTTCCCGTTTAGCCCTCGCCCTGGCACTCCGGCTTATACAATGACTCCAAAAGTACCAGAAAGGATAAAAGACGAAAGAGTTGCATGGCTTACAGAAAATGCAAGAAATAACAAGATTGAATATATAAACTCGCTTAAAGGAAAGGCTGCAACTGCTATTATCGAAAATTCAAGGGCTGACAGAATGTTATTAAAGCCTAGACAGATTTTACATGCTGTAACTGATAACTTTCTCCACGCAGAAATAGAACTTCAAAACACGGGAAGAATCATAAAGCCTGGAGACGAAGTTAATATTCAGTTTGTCGCTCCTTTAGTAGAAAGCATAATGCACAATAAAGAAGCAGATGTAAAAGCTGTATTAATCTGAAAATGACAGTAAAAGAGTTTTCCGCCCTACTAGGTATTTCTACCAGTAAGATTCGTTTTTATGACCGCCTGAAAATCATAGAAGGGAACAGAGAAGCTGATAATAATTATCGTAACTTCTCTAATATTGATGCTTTAAATATATACAATGCACAAATGCTCAGAAGCTTTAATTTTAGTATTTATGAAATATGAGAAGCAAAAGGTGAACAACTGGAGCAAATAGATGCAAGATTAAAAGTCAGAATAGATGAACTAGAAAAAACTATAAAAGAGCAGGAAGTAAAACTTGCAAGGCTAAAAGAAATGACAGCCTACTTTTCAACAGTAAAAGAAAATATATGCAAATACTCTTATCATGAGCTTGAAGATTGCTATAACGTTTTTACTATAAATTGTGAATCAACAGAAGAGGAACGAGAAGCTGTAAAATCCCTTGCAGAATTAATGCCATTTTCTTATATATGGTTAAAGATAAGTAAGGAAAGTATTCTGGATAACGAAACTCCTCTAAAAGTTTCAATGGGGCTTGG
>JAILNT010000214.1 GCA_024691265.1 Treponema sp.
ACTTTTGCGATGCGTACAGCAACTTCTGCAGATGGCATACAAGACTCAGAACCGACATAACTGTCTATAGTCCTTTTGCTTATTCCAGCCATAGAAGCAACTTCTTTATCAAGAAAACCGCAATAATCTATCTGTTCTCGCAAGCGATCTCTAAAAGTCATGAAGTTATAATAACATTATCTTGTTGTTAAATATTTTGCAAATCACAAAATAACAGTATATAATATTTTAACATTAACATAATAATGTGATTATTTAGAGTGTTAATAACAATATTTTCTGATTAATTTTAGGAGAATAATGAGTTTCTATGTCTGCCAGAAAAATCTTTATGCTTATATTCCTCTTATGTTCGTTTCTTCCGGTGTTCTCAAAAGAATGGAGTCCAAACTGGTTCAAAGATTATCGTACTGTATATCCAGATTCTGAATATATCGCGCAACGCGGAATTGGTGATTCACCTGAAAATGCAAAGACAGATGCCGCTGGAGCATTGGGTAGATACTTTCAAACAAATGTGGATTCTTCCATTAAAACTACAATGATATCTGAAACTACAGATTCAAAGGTCAATATTACATCATCAGTAATAGATGAGGTAAAGATTGATTCCAAAGTTGAATTCATTGGATTGGAATATACAGAACCTTATTACTCAAAAAAAGAAAAAAAATGGTATTGTGTTGCCTTTATTAATAGACATAACGCATGGGAGCAGTTCAAGCCTCAGATAGAGGAATGCAAGCATGCTTTTGAATCTCAATTAGAAGTCGCTGAAAAAGAAGCAGAGTTATTAACAAAGTTATCCATATATAAAGAGGTGTGGAATAAAGGTCGTGATCTAAATGAAAAGTTGGAATATGGAAGAATACTGCTGCCATCGGAAGAAAATAAATATGAATCATATAGAGAAATGGTTGCAAAAATTCCTGTTAGATTTAGAGATATAAAAAAACAGTGTTCAGTATATTTAGAAATAAATGATGATTATGGAAGAATGATTATTTCTGCGATTTCCACTGCATTTGTTAATAATGGATTTCAAGTAGCTAAGCAGAAAAATGATTCCAAATATATAGTAGAAATAACAATTGATGATAATTCCTCGGGAGATAATCCTGTTTCAATTTTACCAGAAGTAAATATCTCAGTCTTATCAAACAATGAGAAAAATAATATCTCTATATATTCATATGATAAAACTGCAAAAGAAAAAACTGTTTCTTATACATTGGAAAATGCAAAGAAAAAAGCATATTCCAAATTCTCAAGTGAATTAGAAACGGAAGTTTACGAAAGTTTAAACAACAGTTTCTCATTATAAATTTTTTTTCAAGGAGATTGAAAATGAAAAAAATTATTGAAAGATTATCAGTGGCTTTTATTGTAAGTTCTGCATTATTTGTTGGATGTGCATCATCCCCAAAAGCGGATTCAACACAAAAAGTTCCTGTAGCATCTGCTTCTGACCAAGATAAGGTTGTAATTGTAGATTGGACAGATCGTACTCTTGGAGAGATTGCAGCACCAACATGGCTAAAAAATATGCGACGGGGAAATTCTGGAACATTTAAAGAACAATTCGGAATAGCAGAAGATCGTGTTGTAAAATTAAGTATGGCAACAGGAAAAACAGAAGCTGTTGCACAGGCATTGAGCAGGGCGGGCTTTGCTTACACTCAAGCTTCAGAACTTAATCAGAAAGTTATTGGAAGAGTTGGGCAAGGTTTAAATGATGTTGGACAACTTGAAGCTCTTTATGTAGCTGCTAGTGAAACCAAGGCTGAAATGACTGGTTTGCGGGAAGAAACTGGATTTTGTCAGAAAGTAAGAACAACAAATGCAGAAACAAAACAGACTTCAGAGCAATACATATATTATACAGTATTTTCGATGAGTAAAGATACATGGGATAATCTTTGTAAAAAGTATTTGATGGATATAATGGGTGGAACAAATCTTGAAACTGAAACTCAAAAAAAGATAGGGGCTTTGTTTAGTGAAATGAAAGAAGATTCTGATAAAAAAGATGCTGCTAAACAGGCTGAAGAAGAAGCTTTATATAAGGCTCAAATGGCAAGATTAGAAAAAGAACGGGCAGTAGCAAATGCAGAAACTGCAAAAGCAAATCAGGCAACTGCAGAAACAGCGTTAAAAGCAAAACAAATGGATGCGCAGGAAGCTCAAACTAAAAAAGCAACTGAAGAAGCAGCAGATTTAGCAAGTTTCTTATTGTAATTCTTTTTGAGGCATAAAATGAAAAGATTTCTTTTACTTTCGTTATTATCTTGTTTTTGTATAAATGTCTTTGCGCAGACTGTAATTCAGGACAGTAAACTTGGAAAAACTTTA
>JAILNT010000216.1 GCA_024691265.1 Treponema sp.
TTGAAAGTGCCTTAGTAAAATAATTTTTTAATATTGTTTTAGTATTTTATAGAGGACTCAATTAAAAATATTTTCTAAAGAGTCCTCTATATTTTTATAAAAAGAATTTGAATAAGTTTATTCTTCAAAAGTTATTGTATAAACGGGTTTTGAAAGGCATACAAGGTCATGATATTTTCCACGTTTTTCTATATAAACTTTATCAGAAGGCTTTGCTGCATCAATTTCCAGGGTGAAATGACGGCTTTTCCTGCCCAGCCTTTTTAGACCTATATTCCAGCTATAATCATCTCCTATGTAAAGATTATCTGATATCAATTTATGATTTTCATCATAAAGGCGGGCACAGTCTCCATAGTAAGATAAAGACAATACAACATCAGAAAGAATATCAAAAGGGTCTTCAGGCCATTCTGCAACAGAAAACTTATAAATCTTTTTCATGTTATCATTGTCATCTTTTTCATTCATATAATATACAACATCAGCAACAGGAGCTTCTGGCAAAGTTGCCATAAAAGTATATTCAGCAAATCCATTATTAAAATAATTAACACAAAATCCAGCTGGAGTTTTTGGCAATGAAGGATAAGACTTGAAATGAACTACTTTATCTTCTGATTTTGCTGTATTTAATTCAAAATGCAATAAAGTCTTTTCACCTTTTTCTTCTGTGAATAAAATGCAGTTATCAGATATTATAAGATATTCTTTTCCAGCAATTGTTATTTTTGATGCATTCAAAGAATCTTCATAAGAAATAATTTTCATATCATCAGAGAAATCTACATTCCAGTCATCAGTTTTCCTATCAAGGAAAAAATAAAAGCTTGTTCCATTAATTTTACATAAAGGACTTAGACATTCACCTTCATAACGATATGTAGTATCAATTATTGCAGATTCTCCATTTTTCAAATCAAATGAAAAATTTCCATTCCTAGCAGGTAATTCAACTTTAGTATCATAATGGTCATAGAGTTCATAATTTTTTTGATAATTATTTACAAAAAGGAATGAACGTCCTGTTTCCTTATTATAACGCCATGCATATCTTAGATTTTTAAAATCATTAGGATTTCTCGGATTGTCTTCTGGTATAAAGCTATCCATGTTACAAAGTTCTTCTCCATAATCATGAATAAAAAGAGAAAGTCGGCGTAAATATTTATAAGACTCATTAGCATGTCCGTATTCATCTAAAGGAGCTCTAAAGTCATAATTTTTTTCTGGTAAGTCGCAGGCAGAACCCTGTGCTGTAGATTCCTGTAGAGTGGAAAGTTTTCCATCTGGATTTGTTCCGCCATGGTACATATAATAACCGAGTAAGGAACAGCCTGAACCTATTTTACAGATACTCATTGCTTCTATATCTTTTGCAGTTGCAACAGGACGTCTTTTATATGTAACCTGAAGTCCTCCCCCTAGTTCTGCCGTAAGATAAGGGAATTTTTTCATATCAAAAGTAAGTGTTTCACCTATGCCATAATCACTACCGATTGCATGGTCATTTCTTTCTTCTGAAAATACAAAGTTTCCGCTAGGAGCAAGCTTTGACATTTTTGAATCCCATGGAGCATCACAATAACCACCCATCACAGGAAGTAAGCCGCCTGTTACAGCTCCTCCCCAACCGGTAGCCGTATAATAAGGAACATCAAAGCCAATGCGTTTTGCCATCTGGGTAAGGGTTCTCATGTGTTTTTCCCCCTCTTCTCCAGTTAAGCCACCGCAATGACCGTATTCATTTTCTATCTGTATTCCTATAATAGGGCCTCCATCTTTATGAAGTAAATCTTTTACCTGTTCATATATTTTTGTGTAAAACTTTTCTACTTCTTCAAGATATTCACCGTTATTTGTGCGGATTCTGTTTCCCATCATTTTTACAAACCAATCAGGGAAACCGCCATTACGTACTTCTGCATGACACCAAGGTCCTATACGTAAGAACATTTTCAAGCCGCATTCTTTTACGGTTTCTACAAACTTTCTAAGATTTTTATTGCCACTAGAAAAATCCCAGTCATTAGATACTTCTTCATGATGAATCCAGATTACATAAGAGCTTACTATATCAACGCCTCCGGCTTTCATCTTTAAGAGAGCTTCTTTCCAATACTGTTCAGGATAACGAGAATAATGTATTTCTCCCATGATAGGGAACCATCTTTTTCCATCTCTGATTAAACTTTTTTCATCATAACTATAAACGCTGTTTTCCATATTTTTGCACCAATATAAAATTATAGCACCCTATATAAAATAAAGACACTTAAACTTTCACAAATATTGCAAAAATTAAAGTGTCTTTTATTAAAAAGTATTTTATTTTGTATCGACTAATTATTTATTGTTGCTTACCTTCTTTTTTATGAAGAGCAAAACTCCAACAAGCAAAGCGGCTCCAGTTACAAAAGAAATCAAGGCATTTCTTGTGAAGCCGGCAACAAGGTATGTGACAAAGGAAACAGAAGCTACTGTCATTGCGTAAGGAAGCTGTGTTGAAACATGATTTACATGCTGACACTGTGCTCCTGCACTTGCCATAATAGTTGTATCTGATATTGGTGAACAATGGTCGCCGCATACAGCTCCAGCCATACAAGCTGAAATAGATACAATCATGAGGCTGTAATCTGTTTCAGCAAATACATCTACAATAATAGGGATAAGGATTCCAAATGTTCCCCAAGATGTACCTGTAGAAAAAGCCAAAAAGGCTCCTATTGCAAATATCAAAGCTGGCATAAAGTTAAGGAAGCTGCCAGCATTCCCTTCAACTAAGCCTTTTACATAAGTTGCAGCTCCTAAAGTATCTGTAACTCCCTTTAGAGTCCATGCAAGTGTAAGGATTAATATTGCAGGTACCATGGCTTTAAATCCATCTGGAATACAAGCCATAGATTCACTGAATGTTAATACTTTACGAATTGTATAAAGTATAATTGTGAGGATTAAAGCTGCAAAAGAACCTAATACAAGTCCTACTGATGCGTCACTGTTTGCAAAGGCTGTAATAAAGTTTCCCTTAGCTTCTCCATCTTCAAAGAAGCCTCCTGAATAAATCATTCCAAGTGTACAGAATACTATAAGGGAAATAATTGGGAATACAAGGTCAAATACTGTGCCTTTAAGAGCTTTTTTTGATTCTTTATCTTCATTTGAAGCTTTCTTTTCTGAATTTTCTTCAAACTTTTTCATTGTTCCGTATTCAAAATTCAATGAAACAATTAAGAACATCATTAAAATAGTAAATAATGCATAGAAATTATACGGAATTGCCTTTATAAAAAGAGATAAGCCGTCTTCTCCTTTTACAAAGCCTGAAACAGCTGCTGCCCATGAGCTTATAGGCATGATGATACAGATAGGAGCTGCTGTTGAATCAATGATGTAAGCAAGCTTTTCTCTTGATACTTTATATTTATCTGTAACAGGACGCATAACGCTTCCTACTGTAAGACAGTTAAAGTAATCATCTATAAATATAAGTATTCCTAAACATATTGTTGCTATCTGTGCTCCAATTCTGCTTTTGATATGAGCTTTTGCCCAGCGTCCAAAGGCTGCAGAGCCTCCAGCTTTATTCATCAAGGCAACCATTGTTCCTAATACAACTAGAAATACAAGAATACCGGCATTTCCAGATGAAGACAGCTGCTTTACTATTCCATCTGAAAAGATTGATGATAAAAATGTTGGAAATGAGCCTGCTGAAATAAATATAGCTCCTATTACAATTCCAATAAATAAAGAAGAATAAACTTCTTTTGTTATAAGAGCCAATGCTATTGCCACTATAGGAGGCAGTAAAGACCAAAAAGTTCCTATCATTGTCGATGCGTCATTCATTATTTTATTTTCCCCTATTCACTTGTTTTGCAAGAATCTGCTATTTTCTTGAGCATAGTATCTAAATCTGCAATATCTTTTACTCCTGCATCATCAAGTCTTCTGAATACTTCTATTGCATAATTAAGCGAATCCAAAGCTCTTGATGCTGCATAAGTTTTTATCTCCTCTAACTCTACCAATACTTTCTCATTATCCATTTCTTTCTCCTCGTATATCGTATACTTAATTTTTTTACTAAGAATAATATTTGAAGAATTATTTTACAAGTTATTAAAATGAGATTATTGGAGATTTTTTATTATAGTTTTAAGAAAAAGAAAGGAAATAAAAAAAAGATGCATAAAAGCATCTTGTTGGAAGAAAAAAATCGGGTAAGGCGGATTTGAACCGCCGACCCCCAAGTCCCGAACCTGGTGCGCTACCAGCTGCGCTATTACCCGGATAAAAAAAAAGCTCTTCTATAAAAGAAGAGCTACACTAGCGGGAGCGAAGGGGCTCGAACCCTCGATCTCCGGCGTGACAGGCCAGCGCGATAAACCAGCTTCGCTACGCCCCCGTGCGATGTTTGTACTATATCAGATACATTAATAAAATGTCAATACACTATTATAAAAATTTAAATATTTTTTTCTTAATTATAAGTCAACGTTGACAGCCATATTGCAGCGTGATAAAATTATTCACCGTATTTATCTTACAAAGGAAGATTTTTTATGAAAAATAAGTTACTCTGGATTGGCTCTGTAGTAATCCTTGTCATCTCAGTATTTACATTCATTGTTTTTGGAGTTGGAACAGAAGTTTACACAGCATTGTTTGGAAAGAAATTGCCTCCATTTGGCTCTTACGATGGTCATTCTATTAAGTATGAGCAGGGAAATGAATTCTCTAACTATGTTGCTCAGTATATAGAAAGTGAAAAACAGCAGCAGCAAGGTTCTCTAAACAACTTTGTTTATTATAGAGCTTTTAGCCAGGCTTTCAATACAACAGTTGAAAATATGTTTATTGAAAATCAAGTAAAAGAAAGTGGATATATAGTTCCAGAAACTGAAGAAGACAGAGCTATGGTTCAGAACTTCTCAGATGCTAATGGCTATTCTAAGAAACTTTACAATCAGACTTCTGATGAACAGAAGAAAGAACTTAGGGAACAGATTTCTCAACAGCTTCTTCGCTATCGCTATTCAAGAGATACATTCGGCATGGGTGAATCGTTGGGAGAAGAAAAGCTTTACGGCTTAAAGATGAATGACAGCGAAAAAGATTTCTATAATCAAATGGGAAAAGAAGCCAGAAAGTTTAACATGGCTGTTTTCAGTAAAGATGATTTCCCAAAGAAGGAAGCTATAAAATTTGCATTAGAGCATAAAGACCTTTTCACAAAATATAATCTTTCAGTTCTTTCTTTTAGCACAAAAGAAGATGCAGAGAGTGCATTACAGCAGTTAAAAGCTGGTGAAATAACATTTGATGCAGCACTTACATTAAAGACTGCAAAGAATTTTTACAGAGATAATAGTGGTAAGCTTATTAACAATTACGATTATCAGATTTCAAATATCGTAAAGCCAACAGATGATGATACTGCAAAGAATAATATTGCAGCTATAAAAGCTTTGGCTAAAGATGCTTATTCTGATGTAATCGAAATGAGAAATGGATTTTCTATTTTCCGTGGTGACGGAGAAGCTGAAAAAGCAAACTTTGACGCTGCAATCGCTGAAGCAAATGACTCAGAAAAGGATTCAAGCGAAACAGAGCCTGCAAATTCAATTCCAATGGACGACATTATGTCTTATATGAAGAGCTATGAAGCTACATATATAGACGATTATTATACAAATCTTGCAAAAGATTTTAGTTCTTCTGCTGCAAATGACTTTATAAATGCCTGTGCAGAATACGGAATTGAAAATGTTGACCTTCCAGCATTCCCATTAAACTATGGAAACAGCAGTCTTTATACAAATCTTCCATCAGAAGCTGCATTTACATCTCCTTATGCTAATATGAACATTGCTTCAACAAATGAAAATTTCTTAAAGACAATCTTTGCTTTGAAGGAAGGAGAAATTTCTGCACCAATAGTACTTGGAAACAACGTTCTTGTTCTCCAGTTCGTTCAGTCTCAAACAAATGATGAAACTATCGACAGCATTGATACAGAAGTTTTGAATTATGACTTACAGGCAACTGTAACAAAGATTTTGGACAGTCCAAAAATCGTAAACAATGTAGAAAAGGTATTATCAGAAAATTTCTTTTCTAACAACAATTAATTAAATTGCCTGAAAATACAATAAATGAAAAGCCCTCTTTAGTTCAGACTAGCCAGGGCTTTTCTGTTATATACAAAAATCGATATCTCTATTCAAAATACAATCCAACTAGGACTATTATAAGCACTATAGATAAATTAGACATACTTCCGAATACATTTATAATAATAGCTAGTCCTGTACTATGGTATGGCTTAGATGAGCTTATTTCCAAACTACCTGATAATTGTATAATCGCAGCACTAGAGCTTGATGAAAATCTAAAAGACTTTTGCAAAGATTATCTACCAGAAAAATATAAGGAAAAAATACAAATATTTTCTGCTGTAGAACTTGTGCATTTCATAGAAAAAATAGTACAGAAAGGTCTTGTGAAAAGAGCTTTAAGAATAGATTTTAGTGCAGGAATTCAATTTTCAGCAGACAGTTATGCACCATATACAGATTTAGCTGAAAACATAATAGCTCAATTTTGGAAAAACAGGATAACCTTAGTACGCTTCGGACGTCTATTCGCAAGGAACATATTCAAAAGCTTGAGCTCAATCCCTAATTCAATAGCATTTGACAAGCTTGAAAAGTCAATTTCATGCCCTATAGTTGTTTTTGGTGCAGGTGAAAGCACTCAGTATTTATTAGATTCAATACAAAAAGAGAACCTTGAGAAATGTTATGTTATTGCTGTTGATGCTGCATTACAGGCATTGCAAAAACAAGACATAAGAGTTGATGCGGTTGTTACAGTAGAAGCTCAAACTGCAATAAACGCTTATTTCATAGGTAGTAAACCCTTTGATATACTTTTTGCAGATTTATGCTCTATTTCTGCAAAAAAAACTACAAAAGCAAAACATGCTTCCTATTTTCTTTCTGAATATGCTGAAACAAATTTCCTTAAAAAGATAATAAACAGTAACTTCGGCATAAAAAAATACGAGCCTATGGGGTCTGTAGGACTAGATGCAATTCAAATTGCATTAGATTTAAGAAAAGATGAAAGCATACCAATTTTTATAACAGGGCTTGATTTTTCGTATTCCCTGGGAAAGACTCATACAAAAGGCGTAAATGCCCATATAGTAAGGTTAATCAATAATACAAGGCTATCTCCTATAGAAAATTATGATGCCGCATTTGCTAGCGGTTGTCAAAAAGTATTAGATAAATCAGGGAAAACTGTAATAACATCAAAAGCATTATTATCTTATGCACAAATTTTTATAAACAAATTTAGAGATGCAAAGAACTTGTTTGATGCAGGTGTCACAGGACTTAATTTAGGGATACAAAGATGCAGTCTTTTGGATTTGAACAACTTTTTATCTAAAAAAGTAGGCAGTTTAGAAAAAAAACAGTTACCACAAACCTCTATTTCTAAATTTGATTCTATAAGTCAATATTATGATAATGAGGAAATACAGCTACTACACCTAAAAGAGCTTCTTTCAACTGGTGAAAAAGCTATGAGCGAAAATGAAAAGTCAAAATATACATTAAATGAACTAATCTTTGGAATATTAAAGGATAGAGATTACCTTTATATTCATTTTCCAGACGGATACAATCTTTCCACAGACATATCTTTCTTAAAACGTATTAGAGCAGAAATAGATTTCTTTTTAAAAGATATCAGATATGCAAAAAAACAACTTTTACTTATAAAAAATACACCTTTCAGCTCATAATATCTAAGATAACTACAAGTCAAAAGGTGTCATAAACACTATTCTTCTTTTTCTTTCAAAACAGCAAGGAATGCAGACTGTGGCAACTCAACATCACCTATCATCTTCATTCGCTTTTTTCCCTCTTTCTGTTTTTCCAAAAGCTTTCTCTTTCGAGTAATATCGCCTCCATAACATTTTGCAAGAACATCTTTTCTAACAGGATTTACAGTTTCTCTTGCAATTACCTGGCTACCAATAGCACCCTGAATTGCTATTTTAAACTGCTGGCGGGCAATTTCACCTTTCAAGCGGCTAACAACTTTCAAAGCATGGTCTCTAGCCTCAGGCTTGTAAGCAAGCTGTGCAAGAGCATCAACAGGCTTACCATTTATCAGAATATCAATTTTTACAAGCTCTGTAGGTCTATAGTCAATAACCTCATAATCAAAACTTGCATAGCCTCTACTATAACTTTTTATCTTGTCATAAAAGTCAAATAAGACTTCCGCAAGAGGCATCTCATACGTAAGTTCTACACGCTTAGTATCAAGATATTGCATATTCTTTTGCTCACCGCGTTTTTCAAGGCAGAGCTTCATAATGCTACCTAAAAATTCACTAGGAGTAATAATAGATGCTTTAATATAAGGCTCTTCTGCACTAGCTATTTTTCCTTCTGGATACTCAGACGGATTATCAATATAAATATCCTCACCGCCATTAAGATGTAAAAGATAGCGAACACTTGGAGCTGTAAAAATAACAGCCTGGTCATAATCACGTTCTAGTCGTTCTTCAATAATTTCAAGATGTAGTAAGCCTAAAAAGCCGCATCTAAAGCCATATCCCAAGGCAAGGGAATTATCTTTCTCATAAACAAGACTTGCATCATTCAGCTTGAGCTTTTCCATGCTATCTTTTAAATCTTGATAGTCGTCACTATCCATAGGATAGATAGAAGAAAATACAACCGGCTTTACTTCCTTAAAACCTGGCAAAGCTTCTTCAGAAGGATTTTCAGCCAGAGTTATTGTATCACCAACACGAACATCACTAACAGTCTTAATACCGGCAATAACGTAGCCTACATCACCAGCTTCAAGAACATCAGTCTTTTCAAGAGATATCTTAAAGATACCAACCTGTTCAACCTTATAATCAGTGCTATTGCTCATAAAGCGAATTATATCGCCAGTTTTTATACGACCATCAATAACTCTAATGTGAACAATAACACCCCTGTATGCATCATAATGGCAATCGAATATAAGTGCCTTAGTCTTTGCATTTACATCGCCTGTAGGAGAAGGAAACTTCGTAACAATAGATTCAAGAAGCTCGTCAACACCAACACCTGTTTTAGCAGAAACAAGCTGTACATCATTAGAATCAAGCCCTAAATCATGGTCAATCTGCTTTTTAACGCTTTCAACATCTGCAGATGGTAAGTCAATTTTATTAATAACAGGAACAACTGTAAGGTCATGCTCCATAGCCATATATAAATTACTTACAGTCTGACTTTCAACACCTTGAGTTGCATCAACTAAAAGCAGAGCACCTTCACAAGAAGCTATAGCACGGCTAACTTCATAGCTAAAATCAACATGACCTGGAGTGTCAACAAAATTTAGCTCATAATCGTGTCCATCTTTTGCTCTATATGGAATAGTTACAGCCTGACTTTTAATCGTAATACCTCTCTCTCTTTCAATATCCATAGAATCGAGAATCTGATTAGTCATCTGTCTCTGGTCAACAATTCTTGCCTTTTCAATCAAGCGGTCTGATAGGGTAGACTTTCCATGGTCTATATGTGCAACAATACAAAAATTGCGTTTGTATTTCATCTCTGTCATAAAAACTCCTTGATTCTAGAAATAATATGGGCTATCTAAAGCTGCTCTCAACATAATGCCCATATCAAGATATCCGCCCTTCCTTTTCTTTGTGTACAACTGAGCTATAATTGAGTTAGAATCAAAATCAATACTACCAATTTCAATAGAATCGTTCTCTGAAAATCCTGATTCATCAGCTGATTCACCTTTTAGAATATAGTCTACAGCAAATTTTTTATTGCTAGAAGTCGAAACAGACTTTAATTTCATTCCAAACAAAGGTAAAAAGGAATTAGCAATTAAATCATGTTTATACACCTCAAGTCCAGGATTTTCTGGACGTTTTTCTAGATATACAACAACTTTTTTAGAATTGTAGGCATTCTCCTCTTTATCCTTCTTTTCAAGAACCGTAAATACATCTACAGATTCAGGCATTTGCTTCATATATATATTCTGAAGCATATCATTATTAGTAATTTCAATTCCATCTATAGCAGTTATAACATCACCAGGCTTTAGACCTGCCCTGCTTGCACTTCCGCCTGGCATAACATATTGTATTTCAACACCTATTTCTTTTCCAAGCTCTTTTTTTGTCTTGCCAAAGGCACCTATCCAAGGGTGAGTACGCTTTCCACCAGAATATAAAATAGGTAACTCAGCTTTCAAGTATTCAACAGGAATAGCAAAGTTCAAACCTTCATATTGCAACATTCCAGCAAAAACAATAGCCTGAACATTTCCTTTTTCATCTATAAGCGGTCCACCAGAATTTCCCTGATTTACAGCAGCATCTATCTGAAATACATTTCCAATAGAATTCAATTTTCTATCTTTTGCAGACACAATACCACTTGTCAAAGTCCTGTCTAAACCGATAGGAGAACCTATTGCATAAACTTTATCTCCGATATCAAGGTCAGAACTTTCACCAAGATTAAAAACATAAGGAGCATCTACTTCAACTTTCAATAAAGCTAAATCAAGATTAGCGTCATAGCCAATAACCTTAGCAGGAATACGAGTGTCATTATCAGAAGCAAGCTTTATATAAAGTCTTGTAGATTTTCTATTCTTAGGGTCTACAACATCAGCAATAACATGATTATTTGTAATTAAATAGCCATCTTTAGAAATAAAAAATCCAGAACCAATAACAATATCTGCATATGCAGCCCCATTTTTAACAGCATAACCTCTATCAACCCAAATAGTCACAGTTCCCTGAATATAAACAGAAACTTTATCTGAAGCAGAGTGGGTAACAGGAGAAAGTTTATTTTCCGAAAGACTTCTTAAAGATGCTTCATCATTCGAAAGAGAATCTAAATGTTCATAAGAACAAGATGCTAAAGAATGATAAACAGACAAAGCCTTGTAATATTTCTTCTTTTCAATATAGCTATTATATTTTTCAACACATTTATCAATACATTCATTATAAACATCAAACACAAGAGTATTTGTATCAGAAGTATCACAAAGAGATTGCTTAAGAATAAATGCTCTCCATAAAGCTTCTACAGGATTTTTTTCAGCAATTTCCTTAATTCTTTCAACTTCATGTTTTTTAACATCATCTTCGCTATAATTCAAAGGTTTATAAACATCTTCAGGTTTTGGTCCATAAGAAGCACAAGACATGAATAATGCTACAAACAAAACAACAATGGTAGAGAAGATTTTATTTTTTTTCATTTTATAATTTCTCCAAAGTAAAACTCTCCGACTTTAACAGCTCTTATTGAATAATCTCTATCAGATTTAGCTATAATACAAACACCTTGCTCCCCTATTTGGTTAAGTTTTTCTATAACAATTTTTGCATCTTCTTCGTTTCCTGCAACATTAATCCAAAAAAGACCTAATGAATCTTGTTTAACAGGTAACTCTTCTTTTCCACGTAAAATCTTTTGAGGGATACCATCTTCACTAACAACGGTTACAAGGATATTATCAGCATTACGATAAAACATACTTGACTCTGTTGAACCTGATTTTGCATACCGCATATCCCAGTTTCCATCGCCATTCTCGTCCCATGAAGCAACTTTTCCATCGCTAGCAGGGAAATATTCTTCCATAAAATCTGCATTAATATCATTTTTAGCATTTATCTGAACAGACTTCAAATAAATATCAGCATCATGAGAAGCAAAGCCAAAAAGATTACTTAAAACTTTTCTAGAATCTTTTGAATCTTCATTATTTTTTGCAAACTCATAGATTTCAGTAGTCTCATATACACCATCATTGTCATTATCAATAACTCGAGAAATAGGTAAACCATCTCTAAATTGAGTTCTGGCATAAAGTTTTCCATCAGCAATATAATTTGCAAACTGAATTTTTCCATCAAGCAGTCCAAAATAAATCTTTGCGTTTTTCCTCTCATTAGATTTAATTTCATAACCAGAGGAACTTGCCATAAGCTGTTCATCAGTAGGAAATTTTATATTTGCATTTATTGAAGGAATAAAAAACTCCTGTCCTAAACGATGAGCACTTTTAGAAGCATTCATAACAACAGGACTCCAGTTCAAAGCAGATGGTAAAACATTAAACCTTAACACTTCAGAATCACTATCATCTTTATAAGAAATAGAAGCTATAGAAGGATAATAGCTCCATGAAAGTTCAACATTCGCATCTGTAAAAGCTGCAAAAAAAGGAATACCATAATCACAAGAAAATTTCCAAACATAGCTACCATCTTGTTTTACATCAAAAACAATTTCAGAAGGTCTACCATGCTCATACTTTATAATACAATCATCAACACCATCAGCATCAACATCTGTTATCAAACTGCCATTGAAAGAAGCTAAAAAAGCATTAACCTTTTCACATACATCTTTATCAGATATTAAATCAATAAGATTTTCAAGATTAACAGCTTTAACAGGACTATCAGTAGCTATAGCTTCAAAATAAGAAAAAGCTTCTTCATCATCATAAATACGAGCTTTTAACGCTTCTATAGGATAAAGTTCATTCTTAAGCTGTCTAGAATCAAAAGACTGGAGCAATCTTATCTTATTATTTCCTCGTGCAAATACACAGAAATACATATCAAGCTCATTTTTAAGATTCAAATCATCAGTAGAATTATTTCCTATGTAATGATTACGTTGCATAATAAAATAATTTGCTAACTTCTGAACAGATTGCTCAACTTGTCCATTTTTCAAAGCAATAAGATGTTCACTTTTCAAAAAAAGCAAGGGAAATCTGCCGTCATCTGGATAAAGCCTTATAGCTTCAGCAATTTTCTTTCTTGCAAGATTTATACTTATAGAATTATTCTGGTGATAATAAGACTTAGCACGAATATATTCAGCATCAGCATTTGAAATAGAAGGAGCTGCATTTAATATATCCAAAGCAGTTTTCTCGCCATGAGAATCACTCAATAAATCAGCATACAATATTCTTGCATTATCCCTGTTATAGCCAAACCAATTATTATTATCTATGGCTTTTTTACAGGATAAAATAACAGACGTTTTCACAGACTCAAGAGCATTGAGAGCTAAAGCATTGTAATACCATAAATCAGAAATAGTATCATCATAAGCTAAAGCAAGATTAGATTGAGATAAAGCCTCTGCCCATTTATTATTTTCAACATATATTCTAGTAGTTTCAAGATACCGCAATGCAGCTTTCTGTTCAGTAGAAGCATTTACAGAAACCTCTGAATGAAGCTGAGTTAAAGCCATAGTCAAAGCCAAAGAAACGACTATAAATCTTTTTATCATTTTACCTCTCCCGACCAATCTTTTACAATCCAGTCAGAATAACCTAAAGTTTTTCCCCAAATTGCAACAATATTCTGAGATGCAGTTTGTAATTCCTGTATAACAGCAATCTTCCATCGATTTTCTTCAGACACATGCCATGAACTAAAAATCTTTGAAAGCTGACGTTCACCATTAGAAGCCGTCTTTATAGTATCACTATTTTGAAAAGTTCGCATAACAAAAGGATATCTCATATTTTGAACATTAATTTCAAAAATACCATTTGAAAGCGAAAGTTCATCATTACTTATAGATACAGAAACATTTCCTATCGGTAAGTCATAGATACCATCACTGCAAACAGTCTGCAAAAATCCACAATCAGACAGTTTTTCTTTTATAATATCGGCATATAAATAATTATTCCATACAAAGAGTCTGACATCAGATATCTCAATATGCATTTTTTCTTTTTGAAGAGCAGATTCAGGCCAATGACAAATTTCATTTACAATTCCAAAAGGTAAGCGTATATCTTTTTTTATATTATTAACCAATCTATAAACAATTCGCCGCCTTATAGCCAGATGCAAAGCACAAAAACTTTCATAAGAAAAGCCATTATCAGCTGAAATAGGATTTTTTAAAAGAACTTTTTCGAAAGCAGAATCTATAAAATCAGAATCCTGATTATTTTTTTCTACACCAGACAAAACAGACTTATCCCAGCCAGGAACAAGTTTATTCAAAGACGGCACAAGAGAATTTCTTATCCTATTTCTAAGCATAGCCAAATCGAAATTAGTTTTATCAGTACGCCAAGAAATATTTTGTTTTATTAAATAATCTTCAATATCTTTTCGAGAAATATACAGCAGGGGACGAATAAAAATATCCCGTTTCAAATTTATACCAGAAGCAGCTTTATCTCCACTTCCCTGCAAAAAACGCATAACAACAGTTTCAATCTGGTCATTACGATTATGAGCAAGACAAAAAAATGAAGCATCAATCTTTTTAGCAAAAGCTCCAAAAGCTTCATAACGAAGATATCTTGCAGCCTCCTCTATTCCAGCATTGCGTTCTTTTGCAACTCTATCCACGTCTCCACGCTTTATTTCATGGACAAAGCAATCTACACCTAACTTTTTACAATAGGAGACAACAAAATCAGCATCTCCACAAGTTTCAACTTCAGGTCTGATATTATGATTAACGGTAATAACTTTTATAGAAGACAATGGTAAACAATGACTAAGAGATGTCAAAAGGGATATAGAATCAGCACCACCAGAAACTCCTGCTGCAACTATACAATTATTTGCAGCAGAAAAATCAAAACCACAAACTTCCATACCTTTTCTAAATTTATTATCAAAATCTTCTACTAGCGTCATAAACTTTATTCCGGCAAAAAAAAACCCTACGCTGAATATGCGTAGGGCATTACAACAGACTAAAAAAATTAGCGAGCTGGAGAAACGCTTACCAATGAAGCTTCTGCATCTGTCAATACAGTAATCTTATCTCCCAAGTTCAAATCCTTAACACGGAAGTTATCACCAATCTTAACAGAAGAAATATCAGCAACGATACGAGCAGGAAGGTCCTTTGGCAAAGCTTTTATAGTTACTTCTGGAACATGCTTAAGCAAGAATCCACCAGCAAGAACACCAGCAGGAGTTCCAGTGTAATTAACCTTCATACGAGCTGTAAGAGGTAATTCTCCGCTTACAACATGGAAATCAGCATGAAGATTCTTGTCTGACTTGATATCATATTCAGTATCCTGAATATATGCCATATTATCTTTTCCATCAACTTTCAAAGTTATAAGTGTTGTTGGTGTAACAGTGCGCCAAACTTTTGAAAATTCAGCTGCATCAATTTCGAGCATTGTTGCTTCGCCTTTCTCATTATACATAACAGCTGGCAAACGACCTGCTGCGCGAAGATTTTTTGCAACGCTCTTTCCTGTTTCTGTACGGGTTTTTGCGTTAATTACAATCTGATCCATAACAAAGAACTCCTTAAATTCCTATCCTATACAGGTTAGCTGGGACGGCAGGATTCGAACCTGCGGAATGATGGCACCAAAAGCCATTGTCTTACCGCTTGACGACGTCCCAAAAATATATCACATATAATATCAATTTACATCAATAATGGCAACACCTAAGGAGAAGGAATCACACAGAAATGCATTGATAATGGATATCAAATATAAATCAGAGCATCTAATCATCTAGATTATCTAGACTTGTTGCACTCTCCACATGTCCAGCGTTATATTCTTCAAGAATTTTATTCTGAAGAGATGCTCTGAACTCAGGACTTATAGGATGAGCAACATCTTTATACTCTCCGTTTGACAGCTGCCGACTTGGCATTGCAACAAACAAACCACCTTTTCCTTCAATAATTTTGACATTATGAACGACAAAGCAATTATCAAACGTCACAGTAACATAAGCAAGGAGCTTTCCTCCACCTTCAACTTTGTGGATTCGCAATTCTGTAACTTGCATACCCTACCTCCAGTGAACTGTAAGTATATAAAATCAAACATAACAATTCCACTTATGGCAAAGCTTTTCACAAGCTTGCTGCCTTGCTTTTTCGGAAGAAAAAACTCCAAAAAGAGAAGAACCAGAACCAGACATCTCAGCATAAACTGCACCCGATGCCTTCAAATCAGCCAAAGCTTGACCGATAACAGGATACTTTTCTTCAAGAGCTGGCGTAAAATGATTTCTAAAAGTCCATTTGGAAAAAGGACTATTATACATCGCCTTCAACTCTTCCTTTGTTGGAATATTCCAACTGCTATATTTCCCCTGCTGATACCACAAATCAACCAATGCATAAGCTTCTTTAGTAGAACTTTGCACCGGAGGACAAAGCAGCAAGTAATAGACATCTGCTCTCGGAGTAAATTCTTCTACAAGCTCGCCACGACCTGTTACTACAGCACAACCTGTATGGCCACGACCACAATGTAAAAAGAAAAAAACATCGCTACCAACTTTTGAAGCAATAGACTCTTCATCTTTAAGACTAAGCTTTATTCCACTCAAAGCTTCTAAAGCAAACAAAAACGAAGCAGCATCAGAAGAGCCACCTCCAAGTCCACCACCAGAAGGTATATGTTTTTCCAACTCCACATGAACTTTTTCAGAAAAACCTGTAAGTTCACAAAAAGCTTTATATGTCATAGTAATAGTATTCTTCTCTGGAAGAGACATAGAAGAACAATTCACAGAACATAAAATATTACTTTTATCATTCCTATCACGCAAACTAACATCAAGCTCGTCGCACAAAGAAACTTCTGTAAATATACTCTTTATATCATGAAATCCATCACCTCTAACAGGTAACACCGACAAACCTATATTTAATTTAGCCGGAGCAGATACATGAATACTACACAACATAGCACATTCATTATACAATTTTTAAAACTAATGTCAATTAAGAAAATACTGTTTATTGACAAATAAAAAAAAACATTAGTTTTTCTTTAGAAGATGTTGACATACTATGCTAGAGTAATTTACATTTTTACTTACAAGGGTTAGTAAACGGGAGTTCATGTATGTTCAGTGAAAATGAATTTATGGACGGATCATCATTTGATTTTTCTTATGATGATGAATATAGCGATATGTCGCTCAGTGGTCAGTATGATTATGACGATGAAGATGATTCATCATCAGACTTTGAAGACGACGAAGACACAGATAGTTTCGATGACTTACTCGAAGACGATGACAACATACTAGAAGATAGTTATGATGACATCGAACCAGAGGACGGATACGTTTCAAAACGTCAAAATCCTGCTGCAAAAAACTTCGATAGCTATGAAGACTATGATTACTACGAAGAAGAGTTTGAAGAAGACGATGATTTTGATAGTGATGATGATATCTAGTATTTAAGTCATCAAATCTTGAGTTTATCAATTAAATATCAGCTTCTTTTATAGCATATAAAAAAAGACAGTGTTTTGAATAAAGTATAAAAAATACCTTTCAAAACCTGTCTTTTTTATTTCATAAATAATTCTAAAAAACGAAAACCTTTAAGATTTCACTTATCCCTTTATTTTCTCTCCAGCATGCCAAAGTTTTTCCAATTCATAAAATTCTCTAGCTTCAGCAGACATAAGATGAATAACAATAGGTCCTAAATCAATAAGATTCCAATCATCACCATCAGACATCTTTCTATGAGTTAAATGAACTTCAAGGACATCATCATCCTTTATATATTCCATAACACTCTTTTCAAGTCCCTTCCAATGGGCAGAGCTATTTACAGTTACAATAACAAAGAAGTCTGTCCAGCTATTCAATTTAGAAACATCAATAGCAACAACATTTTCTCCTTTACCATCTTCCATGAGCTGTGCAAGCTCCAATGCCTTATCACGAATAGTTTTCATATAACAAAAATCCTCTTTCAAACATTCTAATATTACGAAGTATAAATGCTATCTACTTCGAACATACCTTCCATCAAAATCCTTTCCTAATATGATAGTAAAATCAACCATATTATCAACATCATATCCGGCAGATTCTGGCTTCACGGTTTCTTCTACAATATTGGTACAGTGAATAAAGTCTCCTAGAGTCTTTGCAACAGCTGAATTACCAATATGATTTATAATAACTGTTTTCTCATAATCTGAAGAATCAGCATTAATAGCACTAAGAACATCATATCCAACGCCTTGGAGCAGGATAGAGGCATTATGGGCCAACCCCTGGACAAGAGTTCCATTTTGAATTTCAAGTACATATATTCTACTATTTACACCTTCTTCCAAAGAAGTAAGTTGTGTTGTAGACTTTTGAACAGCTTCCTTAATTAAATCGCCATCATAATAAGGAAATAATAGCGATTTTCCATCAACCTTACGCAAAGAACCTGTAACAGACTGAGGAACAAGCTTTTCCGTATCTATGCGAGATATTTCTGATAAAACTTGTTGAAAAGTTTCAGGATCCGCATTTGTCTCAAAATTTGATGCATATCTTGAATACAACTTCTTGTTAGACAAATATGCATTATTTCTTCCCATAGCCTTTAAAAGAGAAACCATAGCATTTTGATGACGCTCTCTTCTATCTTGTTCAAGTTCACCTTCAACCTGATAAGTTAAATACGTTGTTATTTTATCACCATCAAGAAGAACTGCACCGGAAGGCAATAACCAACGGTTTCCTTCATCATCTTGAATATCAACTGGAGAAGGAACAAAAACCTCAAGACCTCCCAGTAAATCAGTTAAATAAGCAAAATGCTGAATATCTATTTTCAAATAATATTGAAATTCCGCATTTATAAGTTTCTCTATTTCTGATTCGTATGCAACAATCCCCTTTTCTTTATATATCTCATCAATTCTATCAACTCTTCCAAGACTGGCATATATAGCACCTGTATTACCAGGAATTTCAAACAAGGCACCTTTATTTGAAACAGAATAGTAAAGAAAAGCATCAGTAAACAAAGCAGAATGATTTTCATCTTCTACTACGAAAAGTATTTTCATAACATGGTCTTTATCCATATTATTAGAAATAATATCATTTCTTAAAAACATAACTATATATGCTGCAACGACAGCTATAATAGCAATTATTAACAGCAAAACAGCTAAACTCTGCTTCTCTTTTTTAAATCCCATCTAGTTCCGCCTTTAATTCTTCCAAAAACTCTCTTGAAATTGAAGCTTCTTTCTTTCCCTTAGAATGTAGATATTCTATATTTTCTTCAACAACCTTCTTTGAAAGCTCATCTAAACTTAATTTCAACAATTCATCAACATATTCAGGACTTGAATGAGGGCGACCTGGTTCTATTTTATCAGCAACGAAAATAATCTTAGCTAAAGGGCACAAATGTCTCCCGCCAAGAGTATGCATAGCTACAGCCTGTAAAATTTCAGCATCAGTAACAGTAAAAAGTTCCTGTAAAAGGACGGCAGCAGCTCTTCCATGCAATAAAGAAGGATTTTCAGCTTCTTCAGTTGAAATAGCTCTTCCATCTCTAGAAGAAACTTTTAACATTTCAGAATCACTAAGACTTTTACACATATCATGAGCTAAGCCTGCAATATAGTATCTAATATCATCAACATGATACAAGCGACCCATTTTAGAAGCAAGCTCTGCAGTTCTTACAGAATGATTAAAACGAGATTCTTTAACAGATTTTTTTGTATAATCCCTTATTCTAGATATAAGCTCATCTACTTCCATTTTAATTACACCCATACAAATGCTTATTTAAAATATAACGATAAACAACATCTGGTACAAGATATCTCCATGCCAATCCATTACAAATATAATTTCGTATCTGAGATGAAGAAATATCTAAAAAAGCATTCTTTAATACAAAATGAGGATACTTAAAATTAAGCCTGTCATATTCCATTTCACCAGAAGAAACAGAATCAAACTTGCTATAATCGGCTTTGGAAACATTATTTGAATCTGACACAGGAACATCTGGTAAACAATCTTTAGGACGTCCAGCAAGAACAAAATCAACCATAGAAGCAATATCTTCTGCCCTGTGCCATAAATGAAAAGCCGGCAGCAAATCACTTCCCATTACAAGCCCAAATTTTCCAGTAAGAACATTCTTATACTTTCGTTCTAATTCAATGAGAGTATCATAAGTATATGATACTCCACCTCGTTTCAATTCAACATCATCAACTATAAAACGATTATCAAGTTCAG
>JAILNT010000392.1 GCA_024691265.1 Treponema sp.
GAACTTTTCTTAGAAAGAAGAATACTAATTCTAAAAAGAATGTCATTTGCGAGAGGATATTTGGAATTGTAGTTTTTTCCTAAGATTGTAATTATTTGAGAAATTTGCTTGGCTCTGAATGCTGGTTCAGGTTCTACAATAAAACAATGCACTGACTGTTTAATTAAATCTGTAGATAATACTTCTCCAACAAATTTTGTATCGTAAATAGTTATATATTTGAGGATTGGTACGTCCAAAAACCTCACAGTTACCTTTTTATCAGTTTTCACTGTGAAATCATTTCTATAATTAAAGATTTCTTGTAGAGAAAAGGTTCCTTTATCAAATTCAAATTCATTTTTATCTTCTGGATAAAAATGAGGCTTAAAATCTGAATGAATATAAAAAACATCTGTATTTTCTGGTAATAAGAAATTTCCTTTATATTCAATCCCCATCAGTAAATAAATTAAACTTGTTGTTCCTGCCGCAAAACCACTAATAAAGCTAATCTGCGGAGGCAAGAAAGTTTTTAATCCACTTTGCAGTAAATCGTTATAATATAGCTGAATCTTTTTATCCTTTAATTTTTTTGAGAAATCATCATAGTGTCTAAAGATATAATCTAAAAACTCATGTTTTATATTATATGTTTTTGCCGTAATAGAGTTTTCAAAAGCATCCTTTGTAAATAAAGATGGTATTCCTGATGGGAAAAGAATAAGATCTAATTTTAATTCTAATTCGCTGCAGACATAATATAAGAGTTCAAAATCAATGTTCCGCAATTCAGAATTGTCAGGTTCTTTAGGTAACAATTCCAGCCTTGAGAGTACAGATTTGTCATTTTCGAAATGATTTTCATCTTCAAAAAAATCTTTACCAATTTTTCTTAAAAGTTCTTGTTGTGTTATATTCAAAGCTTCTCTTCTGCTTCTAATCTGTGTTCTTATTGCTTTGTTAATTTCATAAAATGTCTTTTTCATATTTATACTCCTTTTCTGTGTCCTTACATATTGATATAAATTTTCACGTCTGTTCTATTTCTAGCAAGACTATATATTTTGGAAAAACCTTCTTGTAAAATGACCATCTCCTTAGTTGTCATTTGACTAAAATCCAATTTAATTGTCACAGAATTTATTTCTTCCATCATTACAAATATTGCTGCACGCATATATTCCTCCGGAATATTGAATTTAACTTCAACGTTTGGAATATTTTCCATTTTCAGAACTTTGATACCTTCCATAAATGTTTGTGTCTTATACAAAATCTCTATTTTGTGGCTTAAATCCACTATAAGTTCATTATTATCTCTTATTTGGTTATTAATCAAATATTCAGTGTATTTAATTGTATTAACAAGAGCCTTTCCTAGCTCGTTCAAATTTTCTTTTTCGATATTTTTCATATTACTATCTCCTTCTTGAATCTAAAATTGTGCAGAATACGTAAACCAACAAACCTGCACTGAAAAATAACGCTGTTCCTAACAATTCGTTTCGCCGCTTATCATCAACATCATTTTGAGTCTTCTTCATATCAGCATTTGCTTCATCTATATTTTCCTGTAAAAGTTTCAAATATTCTTCTTTCTCTTCTGGTGTCATTTCTTTTGAGGCAAGAACTTCCTTATACAGACTCAGTAAATTATCTCGCGATTGAGTTTGATCATGATAAATAGAGGCCTCAAAAGTATATTCTTGTGATTTTTTGCCAATTGCGATGTCGCCTACGCCTTTCATAAATTTATATGAATCTACTGCTTTTGTACCCATATGCTTTCCCCCTACGCAATGTCCAGGCTGGAAATGTCTCCGTGAAGTTTTTCAACCCCAGGTTCCCGAAAATTGTAAGTTTTTCGAAGAGAATGCTTTTTATTGTAAAGTTTTTTTTCTTCTCCGAAATCAAATATTTCCATATGTTCCTCAAATTCTCGCTGCTGCTGCCGATTAGTACATCGAAAATATGGATCCAGGTTATTTCTCCTTTGAACTTCCTTAAATTCTTCAAAAGAAACTTTTCGTACATTCAAAATTGCATATTTAAAATCGTGTTTAACACGTGGAGTGTAACGTGCTATTTCAGCAGCTTCTTTTGCATTTCTTGCCTTTATTGGCAACTCTTTCACCGTAGCTTTGTTCCGACCAACATGTCCAAAAATGCATTTTACAACATAAAAAGAAACTGCTTCCTGCTTTGTTTCAGAAAATATAACTCTTTCCTGGGGGATCCGAACCCGAACAGGAACTTCAATGATGTCCTCCGTCACAGAGCCTGCGTCTTTTTTTGTTTCTGCATTATTCTTTTCGTGAGACTTACAGTATCGCTTTTTGCAAAGCTTATCCTGATTGACGAACAAAAAAGCCAGTCCAAAAACTGAAACGATACCAGTTCCAATTGCCATAATAATTTTTGATGAGTTCATAAAAACCTCCTTTACACAACTAATCTACAAACGGAATTTGTTTATAACAAAATCTGTTCTTTTATAATTTGAGTATAAGACGCTTAATATTTTTTGTCAAGT
>JAILNT010000432.1 GCA_024691265.1 Treponema sp.
GTTGTTATAATAAAAATTTTCATGAGAAAGAACTTTAGCATTTATTAATTATCTATATCAATACTTAATTATTAAAACAAATGCACAAATATAACAAATATATATGAAAAATAAAATTAGATACACTTGACTTTTTATATTTGCTCAACAATAATGGCGGTCATGGACTCAGATTCAGAGAACAGATTTATTGCAGTAGAAACAAAACTTGCTTATCTTGAAGATTTTGTTGAAAAACTGCAAGAAGTAGCTGTAGAACAGGGGAAAGAAATAGAGAGGCTAAGAGACGAAAATAAATTACTCTCAAGCAGATTTAGAGAACTGCAGGACAGTCTTGAGGATATCCCTAATAGAAAGCCTCCTCACTATTAATCTTAATTTCCAATAATTTTTAGACAGAACAACACTAAACAAATGAAACAACAGACAACTAAAACAATTCACAATGTGAAGCCTAGTACATTAGAAAAGAGGGCTCACAAGGCTGATTATGGTAAAGAACAGATAAAGATACTTTACCAAGACCAGGATTTAATGGTTATCAATAAACCATCAGGACTTCTAACAGTTCCTTACCCAGGAAGCAAATCTCGTACAGTCCTTTCTGTAATTGAAAATATTATGAGAAAAGATGGATCTTATTCTTCAAAGCACAGACCTTTTGTGGTACATAGACTTGATAGAGACACAAGCGGAGTCATGATGCTAGCATTAAATGAAAAAGCACAAAAGCTTATAATGGCTAGCTGGCAGCAAATGGTAACAGAAAGACTTTATCATGCTGTAGCAGAAAATCCTAAAAACAAAGACAGATATCTTGAAAGCAAAGGGCTTATTGATGCACCATTAGCATATAATGCTCATAACATAGGTTTTGTACTGAAAGAAGGAGATAAGCCTTCTACACAAAGAAAGTTCAGAAATGACGGACAGGAAAAATCTATATATGAACGCAATCTTGAAGGATATGGAAGTAATACACACTTCAAAACAGTTCCCGCAAGAACTCATTACAAGATAATCTTTCAGGGAGAAACTCATACTCTATTTGAATTGAGTCTTGATACCGGAAAGAAAAATCAAATCAGGGCACACCTTGCTTCAAAAGGTTATCCTCTAGCAGGAGACGAGAATTACAGGGCAAAAACAGACCCTTTCCATAGACTTGCACTACATGCAAGAACATTGGAATTTATACACCCTTTTACAAATGAAAAAATGCGATTTGAAGTGCCAGAAAGTGAAAGCTGGTTAAAATATGTACAAAGGGGAGATAAAAATCCAAAGACCCCTGTATGGAATCAGAAAGCTGAAAAAGAAGCCAAAAAAGTTTCTGTTGAAAGCTTAAATAAGCATATTCCAAGGAAAGCACTTGTCCATATGGATTTTATGGAAAGAATGAAATTAAAGTCTAAATAATTTATAGGAGTTGTACATGAGAAATAAAATCTTTAGGAAAGCAATAATAATATTACTATTCCCCATTTTTTTCTCATGCACAAAAAATAACAATTCAGTATCAAAAGATTCAAAAAATCTTACTGCCCTATTTGTATATAAGTATCAGAAAATTGATATAAACAAATTTGTATGGCTAAACAATCTTGCTTCTAAACATAATTTAAATATAAATTGGATTTGCAAAAGTGAAGAAGAATGGAATAGGGAAAAGAATTATTACTTTCTCAACAAAAATATTCCAGACATACTTATAAACGCAACAACAGCAAACGACTATTATTTATATCCCAACCTTTTTACAGATTTCAACAAAATTATAGGAGACATAACACCTAATATAATTGCAATGTTCTCAAAATCTGTAGAATTAAGAATGGCAGCAAGTAATTATGATGGAGCAATATATGCACTTCCTTCCTTCATTCCATTTGAACCACAATTTTCAAGCGTTATTTTTATAAATCAGCAATGGCTAAAAAAATTAAAACTCACAATCCCTGAAAGTCTTGAAGACATGACAAAAGTTCTAAAAACTTTTAAGGAACTTGATGCTAACAAAAACGGGGTCTCAGAAGACGAAATACCTTTAGATTTTACCGGTTGGTCAGGAAACACATATTCAGCTTTAATGCTATTAGGAAGTTTTGGTATACAATTAACTAATGGCGGAAAAAATGGCTATTTTCTTGAAAATGACCTCGTAAAGAATTATTACATAGACGAAAGATATAAAAAACTTTTAACATATCTTACACAATGGTATAAAGAAGGCTATTTCAAAGAAACTTCTCTTTATGAAGTTCCTTATAGCTCATATACAAGACGCAGTCATTCAGCAGAAAATGGACTTGCAACAGTAGGAATTGCATTTGGAAAAGAAGAAACAGAACAATTTGGACAAGATTTAGCCTCTCAATACATCTCTATTCTTCCTCCAATTGAAAAAGACGCAGAAAACAGCTATAAGAGAACATGGAGCTATGATTATACAAGCCAAAATATAAAAACCGATAGAATTGCATTAAGCAGTAAATGCAAACAAAATAAAAATGCTATAGCTTTTATAGACTCCCTTTATAATATAGACAGCAGCATTCAATCTTACTTTGGAGGAATTGCCGACGGTTTTGTTGAAAAAGTAGATATAAACGTGAAAGCGTCAGACATAGAAAAGCAAGAAAAAAATAATTACTTGTATAAAATTGTCTCAGATAAAAATAAGACACTTCCAATAGATATAAGAAGGGATAATGCATTTTGTGAATTAGGTGTTTCATATATTCCAAAAGATACCATAATTGCATTACCTTATGATTTTACTTATGCACAATTAGAAAGAAAAAACTATCAAAAACTCACACCTAAAAAAGGAAGCTATTATCCAGAAATCTATATAAAATATTCATCAAGCCAGACGAAAACCTTGAATGATATAGAAAAAAACATAAATACAATAGCAGAAAATGCAAGGCTAAGATGGATAAAGGGAGAAGGTAATATAGAGGAAGAATGGGAACAATATGTAAACGATATTGTACAAGCCGGTTTATATGATGCAATAAAAATCAGGCAGACAGCATTCAACAAATGCATAAAAGAGCAGAGATTAAATTAGGAATCTTCTAAAAGAATTGTTCCTTCTTGAGCTGGAATTCTATGACAGATAGAATTTCCATTATCATCTTCAAATTCCATTAGTGTAATAACCTGTAAAAAAATTACACTAGAATTAGAATCGATAATAGAAAGCTCACTTGCAGCTAAAGGCGTATTCCACTTTATTTTATTGTACTCTCTCCACAAATCATCTTTAGAATAATTGCCAATCTCAAATTTTTTTCCACATGCAACTTCTATATAAGCAATAGGAGCTTCAAATTTTTTTGAAAAAGGCAAAGCAATATCATATATTTTTTTGCAAATAGCATTTATATCCATAAATCTAATTATATTTTAGATTTCCTAAAATACAAGTTATTATATTTTTTTAGAATGATATGCACTTGTTAAACAAAAATAATTCGGCTATTGTGTAAACCATGGCTTATGAAGTAACAGCAACACGCAGACGTCCACAAAGATTTGATGATTTAATTGGACAAGAGTTTGTTGCAAACACCTTAAAGAATTCAATAAAATCGGGAAAAATTGCACATGCATATCTTTTTTCAGGTCCAAGAGGTTGTGGAAAAACATCTTCAGCCCGTATTCTTGCAAAATCCCTGAACTGTGAAAAAGGTCCTACAGAAACACCTTGCGGCGAATGTGATGCATGTAGAGAAATAGCAAAAGGAACTTCTCTTGACGTTATAGAAATAGATGGAGCTTCAAACACAAGTGTAAACGATATAAGACAAATAAAAGACGAAGTACTCTTTCCACCTAACAAATGTAAATATAAAATATACATAATAGATGAAGTTCACATGCTCACAACAAATGCCTTTAATGCTTTATTAAAGACAATAGAAGAGCCTCCTTCTTATGTAATTTTTATCTTTGCAACAACAGAATTACAGAAAGTTCCAGCAACAATAAAAAGCCGCTGTCAGCAATATAACTTTCATCTCGTAGCTATTGAAAAACTTAAAAATCTTCTTGCAGATGCAGCAAAAGAAATAGGAATACAGGCAGATGATGAAGCACTTTACTGGATAGCAAGAGAATCAACGGGTTCTGTAAGAGATGCATACACTCTATTTGATCAGGTAGTTGCATTCAGTGACGGCAACATGACTTACGACAAGATAAAAGACAAACTTGGTCTTATGGGCATTGACCAGCTCAATAATCTTTTCGAATCATGTATAGACGGTAATTCAGGAGAAACACTTACAAAACTTGATAATATTCTGCAAAATGGAGTTTCCATAGAGCAATTAATCTCTACAAGTGCAGATTATGTAAGAAGCATGCTCCTTATAAAATCAGGTATAACAAAAGAAGCCTTAATAGGACAATCAGTTGAAAGATACTCTGAAAAAGTTTTGAACAGCTGGAATCAGATACACATAGAAAAGGCTTTATCACTATTCATGCAGCTTTACAGGGATATAAGATACTCTTTAAGTCCTCGTTATGACCTTGAACTTACATTCAGTAAACTTTGCTATCTAAAAGAAACTGTAAGTACAATAGAATTAAAAGCTTCAATAGAAGCTGCAAGAAAGCTTTTGATGCAGGGAGCTGCTATTCCAAACAGTCCTCAAAATCAAAACATAGCTGCCACAAACAGACAGTTTTCATCATTAGAAAGCATAAAAGCTCATCTAATACAAAATGAAATAAAGCAGGACAAACAAGAAGTCCAGCATACAGTAGCTGTAAATAATAATGTAATACCTTCTTTCGATAGCCTGAAAAAAGTAGAAGAAATAAGAGCTTCTGCAAATAAAATAGAAAGTTCAAATAATACTTTTAAAGAAAATATTGCAGTAGCAAAACAAGAATCTATTAGTCAAGAAAATGTAGTTCCCGTAGTTCCAACAGAAAAAACTCTTGATGAACTGCAGCATCTTGTTATAGATGAATTAAAAGTAACAGAAGCAATGATGGCATCTGCTCTTATGGAAACAGAAAACTGGCAGAGAAAAGGTAATTGCATAACAGCAGAAACATCTAATACATATCATTTATTTCAGGTTTTTTTTCTATTTTAAAGCTTTCTTGTTTTCCTTCTATCTTGCTTATAAAAGCTGATATTTTAGGTTCAAGCTTTTGTAACTGAACTAAATGATATGTATTA
>JAILNT010000036.1 GCA_024691265.1 Treponema sp.
ACACCATATTACGGGCTGGATTAAACATAAATTGTATGATACTTGCAACCAAACTTAAATATTATGGAAGTATGTCTTTTATCATACCAACTTTTTTGTATACATATCTGTATATTAAAAGATATTGTACGATAAAAGACATACTTCCATAATATTTAAGTTTGGTTGCAAGTATCATACAATTTATGTTTAATCCAGCCCGTAATATGGTGTAATAGCCGAAGCCTGAAACTAAAGAGAAAAAAATAAATGTGATACCAATAATTTGTTCTTGTGTTACAGGTTTTAGTACTAAAGCTAAAAAACAAAAAAAAGATATAGCAAGAGAAATTATTGTTATAAGTGTTAAAGTTGCTGTTGTCATATTCCTATGTATGATTCTGTAAAAAAAAGCTTATAAAAAACCAAACATTATAACAATATAGTATATTACTATTTTTTGCATATAAATAAGTTGTAAGTTAGTAATATTTGAGATAATAGAGATTTTTGACTTTTTTTAATAAAAACCTGCTTTATAAATCTTTTGTTTGAAATAAAAAGCAGGTTTTTAAGGAGTTATTTATAATTTATTTTTGTATATTTGTAATTTGAGCTTACAAGGCTTTCTTTTAAGTCGCTTGTTGCATAAACATTTCTATCATTTGTTATGAATATTCCTGCCGCTATATTCATTTTTTCTAAAAGAGTAAAGCCATCTTCTAGTCCTAATATGAATATACTTGTACTTAAAGCATCTGCGTCTGTACTTGATTTACAAACTATTGTTGTACTCATTAAACCAGAATCAGCAGGACGACCTGTTTTTGGGCTTAAAATATGATGATAGCGAACTTTATCCTGAATAAAGAAGCGTTCATAGACTCCACTTGTAACAACAGAATTTTCTTCTACTTTTAATACAAGTGCTGGGTCTCCTTCCTGATTTTCAGGGTCTTTTACGCCTACACTCCAAAGAGATTTATCCTCTTTTTTTCCATAGACGTAAATATTACCACCTAAGTTTATTATTGCTTTTTTTACTCCGTGAGCTTTTATAATGCGAACTAATTCATCTGCCGCATATCCTTTTGCAATGCCTCCTAAATCAAGAGACATGCCAGCTTTTGTAAGAAAGACCTTGTTACCATCAATTATTACGTCTTTATAATTTATAAGCTTAAGAGTATCCTCTATTTCTTTATCTGAAGGAACCCTTGCATGGTCAGTATTTATACCCCAGAGTTTTACTAAAGGTCCTATTGTAGGGTCAAAAGCTCCATCTGTAACAACGGCGTAGCTTAATGCTTTTTTCAAAACATAAAGAACATCATCTCCAACTTCAACGCTTTTAATTCCAGCTGCCTGATTTACATGGCTAAGCTGAGAATCTGCTCTTGTTACGCTGAAAGCCATGTCGATATCATCAAGCTTGTTAAAAAGCTCATCATAAATCTCTTGTTTTCCATCTTCATAAAGATTTATAGAGCATACTGTTCCTAAAACTATATTAGCTTTAGATTTTATAATTGTGCTGTCTGGAACTTTTTTATAAAAAACAAGTACAACAATTGCACACCCAATAATAACGATAGCTGATAATATACCTAAGATATAGGCTAAAATGTTAGTTTTCTTTTTTCTTTGCTGTATCATCTCATTTCTGATACTAAGATTTAACTGGAAATTACGCAAGACCTCTTATATACTTAATGAATCATGGTACATGAAACAATAAAATTACCGGTAAATTATAAAGAAAAGTTGGATACCCATGGACATGAACCTTATTTGGTAACATATCTCATGGATAATTATGAATCTCTTGATTTACAGAGAAAAAGACCGCTTGTAATAATCTGTCCTGGTGGAGGATATGAATATCAATCTGTAAGGGAAGCTGAGCCTATAGCAGTAAAAATGAATAGCATGGGCTTCCAGGCTGCTGTTCTTTATTATTCTTGTGCTCCTATGGAATTCCCTTCTGCTTTGTGCGATGCAGCAGAAGCTGTTTATTATGCAAGAAAGCATGCAGATGAATGGCATGTAGATGCAAATCGTATCATTCTTGCAGGTTTTAGTGCTGGAGCTCATCTTGCAGCAAGTCTTGGTGTTTACTGGAATGGCTTAAATGGATTACTTCCAAAATATCTATCATACAAAAGTGAAGATATAAAGCCTAATGCCCTTATGCTAGGCTATCCTGTAATTACAGCCGGAGAATATGCCCATAGAGGTTCTATCGTAAATGTTCTTGGAGAAAAAGCAAAAGGACATGAAGAATATGTAAGTCTTGAAAAACTCGTAACAAAAGATGTTCCTCCAACATTTATTTGGCATACAAGTGAGGATCAGGCTGTTCCTACTCAAAACAGTATTTTCTTTACTCTTGCTTTACAGGAAAATCATATACCTGTTGAGTACCATTTATTTCAGAAAGGACTTCATGGGCTTGCTTTAGCCACAGAAGAAACCTCTGTCCCTGGTAAAGGTCCAATTCAAAACGAATGTGCAGTATGGACAGATTTATTTAATACCTGGGTTCATTCTCTTTGGGGTGATAGAGATTTATTTTTGAGATAATTTTTCTCATAAAAATCAGCATGAAAACAGCATATTAACTATCTAAAAACTTCATAGGGCTTTTTTCGTATATGGAAAAAAATTAGATAGATGGTATAATAGTTTTCAAAATATTTTATGGAAGGTACAAGATGAAAATTGCATTGATTAATGAAAACAGTCAGGCTGCAAAGAATGCTGTTATCCTCAACTCTCTTAAGAAGGTTGTAGAACCAATGGGATTCGAGGTAGTTAATTACGGTATGTACAGTGCAGATGATAAGGCTCAGCTTACATATGTACAGAATGGTATTTTGGCTGCTACATTGCTCAATTCAAAAGCTGTTGATTATGTAATTACAGGTTGTGGAACTGGAGAAGGAGCTATGCTCGCATTGAACAGTTTCCCTGGAGTTATCTGCGGACACGTAGAAGACGCTCTTGATGCATATACATTTGCACAGATTAATGATGGAAATGCAATTTCTATTCCATTTGCAAAAGGCTTTGGCTGGGGTGGAGATTTAAACCTCCAGTACATTTTTGAAAAGCTTTTCTGTGAACCAAGTGGACAGGGCTATCCAAGAGAAAGAGCTGTTCCAGAACAGCGTAACAAGAAGATTCTTGACGGAGTTCGTGAATTTGCATTCAAGGATTTCGTTGATATTCTTAAGAGTCTTGATAGAGAACTTGTAAAGGGTGCTTTTGCTGGAGAGCATTTTACAGAATATTTCTACAGAGATGCAAAAGACGAAAAGATTGTTGCAGCTGTTAAAGAAATATTGGCTTAAAATATAAAAAGCTATTATGGCGTAGAAGTTTTTTTGCTTCTACGCTATTTTTTTATCCCTTTAAAAGTTGGGCATAGGAACGGTTTTCTATCCTTGACTTTGGAATACCGGATATTTCTAAAAGCCGTTCTAATTCTTTATGAACATTTTTCAGTATGTTCTCATTATTTTCATTTGAAAGAATTTCTATTTCAAGAAAATCTCCTAAATTAGGAATCTTACAGAGTTCTAATGTTGCAGTATAATCTCCAAGAGCTTCTATATGACCTTTATATTCCCAATCATCAACAATTTTTTCTTTTTTCAGATATAAATCGACTTTATTATCTTCAAAAAAAGCTTCAAGAACATCAGAAGAAGATAGAACACATTCTTTTTCATCATTTACTTCAATGTCTACATTGTCCTTTCCTTTTCTGATTTTTTTCCTTTTATATGTAAGAAGTATTTTACATTCTCCATTTTCTGTTTCTTTTCTTATACGTAAAGGATATGTTTTTACACCTTCTTTTCTGTAATAAGAATCTTCTCTTGTTACATGCCCCTTATAAACTGCTATTTCATTTAGCCTTTTTATTAATGCTTCTCTATCATCAACATAGGCTTTTATTTCTAGTTCTGTCATTTCATCTTTATTATATCATTATATTTTTTTTATTCTTATAGATGAGTCTGAAAACAACAAATATTAATATTATAAATCCTCCTGTAATACATAAAAGAGAAGGAGTCTCACCTGTGAAAATCATTACCCATACAGGACTCATTAAAGGCTCAAGCATGGCTATAAGAGAAGCTGTAAGGGCGGCAATTTTTTTTAAGCCTAGTGGATAGAATATTCCAGGTAATGCTCCTACGATTACACCAGTAAGAATAAGAAATATAAAAGAATGTTTATCTGGTAATCCATGAATAAATATAAAAGGAGTTCCCACTAAAGCTACAAGTAATTGAGAGTTCATATATGATTTTATAGAATTTGAGGCAGTTCTTTGTTTTCTCAAAAACATTGTAGAAAATGCCATTGAAATACCTGAAAGAACAGCAATAAAGTTTCCTAGCATAGCTGTTTTATTCATGTATTTAAAACCTGCAATTAATTCATCTGCAAAAAATAAAATCATTCCAAATATTACGCCTATAATGGTTATATAATCAGATTTATTTGTTTTTTCTCCTAAAAGATAAGGACTAAAAACTATTATCCATAAAGGATTTGTATATTCTAAAAGGATAGCATTTGCAGCTGTGGTCAATCTGTTTGAAAAAACAAATAAAAGAGATGTTGCTGCATAGCTTAAAGAGCCAAGCCAAAGATAGAGAGTTTCTCTCCTATTGATATAATAGTTCTCTTTTTCTTCATATTTTTCTTTTACATATAAAAGAGGTTTTGAACGAGTTAAAAGCATCATTGCAAAAAAGCCTATCCAGCATCTAATGCTTGCAGTAACCATTACGTCTGTTTTTACAGATTTTAAAAAAACACCTCCGCAACTCCAACATAAAGCTGCTAATACTATAAAAAATATTCCCTGAATATATTTTACTGTTTCATTACTGTATTTCATTTTTTATTTTCCCTGATTACAGGCAAAGTCATGAGGTGACATACCTGTATACTTTTTAAAAACTTTACTAAAGTAAAAAGCATTTTCAAAAGCCAATTCATCGGCAACTTCATATACCTTGTTTTTATTGCCCTGAAGTAATTGTTTTGCTTTTTCAATCTTTTGTTCATTTACATATTCTATAAAAGAACAATAAGCGTAACGTGTAAATAGCTGACTTAAATAATTAGCACTTATATTAAAAAGAGCTGCAGTATTATTAAGATTCAGTTTGTTTTTTATATTTGCTCTTATATAAGATTGAACTTCTTCTATAAGTTTTGTTTTATAATCTTTTTTTCTAAGATTTAATTCTGAACAAAGACCATCACTAAGTTTTGTTAAATACCAGGATATTTCTGAACATGAATGAAGCTGATAAAGACACCTGTAATTATCTTTTTCCCCTGCAAATATTCTTGAAACAACTTCTTCTCCATCTTGAAGCAGAGACATAGACATGTATAGAATTCTACTTACAGCATCTAAGGCTTGTACTTGCATTACCGGGTTCATTTCTATACAGTCTGCTATTTGATTCATAGCATCTTTCAAAGCTCTTGAATCCATTTCGTCAAATGCCTGACTTATATTTTTTCTATAAGCACTTAGATTAAGAATCATTTTTTCTTGTGTTTTCTGTCTTGCTAAATCATAAGATTCTGATATTTCATAAAGATTTTTTACAGGATTTCCTATTGAAACAGAAAGAAGTACAGAAAAATAATTTTTAATAATAGATTGTATTTTATTCATCACGTTATTTATAAATGCTATAGATTCTCCGTTTTCTTTATTATCATCTAGGCAAAATATTATAACGAAATTCTTTGTATCAAGTGTTACAAGATGACTAACACAGTATTTTTGAACAGTTTCATTTACTAAGGCAACAGTACTTGCATAAAGGGATAAAGGTTTTTCATCTGCGTTTTCACTATTAATTTCTACGCAAGCAGCTATAAAAGCTTGAAAATTAGAATCTATATGTAATTCATCTTTCTGTATGTTGTATTGCATTTCACTTTCAAAAAGATGATTTAGCAGTCTTGAGAAGAATTTATCCCTCATAATATGCTGCATAGAAGTTATTGATGAGGAATCTTTTGAATCCGAGTTTTCTTTTTCTTCTGTATTTCTGAATGCAATTAATTTATCACAGGCTTTTTTTAGAGATTCTACAAGCGTCTGAGAGGTCAGCTCAACTTTCATAAGATAATCTACTACAGAAAGTTTTATAGCCTGTTTTAGATATTCAAGTTCTTCAAATCCTGTAAGAATTATAAATTGAATATCATCTCCATATTTATTTCTACAGTATTCTGCAAGTTCAAGACCGCTTTTTACAGGCATTTTTATATCAGCAATTACAATATCAGGTTTTTCTTTATCTATGATTTCTATAGCTTTTTCACCATTGCGGGCAGTTCCACACACTTCAAGTCCATATTCAGACCATGCTATCATTGATTGTAAACCAATGAGGACAAGAGGTTCATCATCACAAAGCAAAACTCTAAACATTTGCATTTTCTCCGCTTCTTCTGTAAGGAATGTAAACTTTAACGCTAGTATATTTATTTTTTTCGCTTACTATTGATAAACCATATTGAGAACCGTATTCATACTTTATTCTTTTTTGAACGTTTAATATTCCCATTGATTTAAAAAGACCGCTGTTAGAAGTCTTTTTTAATTCATCATTATCATTGTAATAAAGAATCTCTTTTATTTGCTCTGTATCCATTCCTTTACCATTGTCGGTAAGATTTATTTCTATAATTCCAGATGGAAGTTTTTTGATTTTCAGGATAATTGTGCCAGCGTTACCAGTTGGTTCAATTCCATGAAAAATTGCATTTTCGAGTAAAGGCTGTAATGTAAATCTAGGAATCAAGGCATCTGTAATATCCTCTTCTATATCTTTTTCCATGGAAATAGAACCTCCATAGCGATATTGAAGAATGACAAAATAATCTTCTAGCAAGGAGAGTTCTTCTTTAAGACTTACAAGTGAATCTGTAGTTTTAGATATGTTTTTTAGTAAACGGGCTAAAGAAGTAACCATTTCAGCTATTCCTACCGCGTTTTGTATGGTAGCCATCCATTTTATTGAATTCAAAGTATTATATAAAAAGTGAGGATTTATTTGACTTTGAAGCATTTTATATTCCAACTGCTGCCGCTTTTTTTCATCAGCTACTTTTGAAATCATCAGTGTATTTACATTTTTAGATAAATTATTTATGCCTTTACCAATATCGCCAAGTTCATCGTCCCATTCAATACCAGGATTAGGAGCAAAATTACCAGAAGCTACCCTATCGAGCTGCTTTTGTAATTTAGAAATAGGAACTGTTACAACCTTATATAAAGTAGCCCTTATACCAAAGCCAAGAAAATAAAGACCAAGACAAAATAAAATTAATAAATGTATAAAAAAATCTCTAAGCCTTTTAAATATCAGGTTAGATAAGCTTATAGAAAGAGTTATGTTACCTTCTAAAATAGGACATACAACAAGTTGTTTTGACTGTATGAGTTCTTTATCATTTTCTTTTGATAAAATTCCTTTTTCCAGTTTATAATTTGTATCTCCTAAAGAAATGAATATTATTTCGTTATTTTTATAACCTTCAAATTGCGAAAGAATAATAGCTGCATCTATGGCAATATAACCCCAATTTCCATTAGTTTTTCCATTTTTATCATAAACATTAAAATATATAGGTAAAATATGACCATCTTTTTGAGGTAAAAACGGGTCATAACAAAAAGATTTTAAGCTTTCATTTTCCGTACTGTGTAATTTTCCTATATTGTATTTAGTTACTGGTAAACTTGATGCCGATGTAAGCTGAATAAAATTATCAGATTCTTTATTGGATATAATAATTCTTTTTATAAATGGGGTTGCTCTTACAGTTCTTGCTTCTGTTATAAGTTTTTCATAAAGATTAAGATTTGTATAATTGTTTTCTTTTTTTATAATGTTTTCAAATTCTCCACTGACACTACACCAGTGTTCAAGATATCTTATTGATTTAATATCCTGCTCAATATTTTCAGCAATCAGTTTCAAGGCTGAAGACGCAGAATTTATAAGATTATCTTTTATATAAGAACGCATACAGAGAAAACTAGCTATCGTTAAAAATATAGATATTCCCAAAGAATAAGATATTGTAATGATAGATAGTTTACTTCGCAGTGTTTTGAATCTTTTTTTCATATATTCAATTATACACCGGCTTTCCTGTATGCGTCCAAAGAAAAGATTAAGAAAGTAATACCGTACGATTTCCTTCTTTATCAAATACAACTACATTTCCAAAACCTGTAAGCCCATCTTTAGAAGTCTGGAATCTTGTATCATCAGTTTTTAAGCCTTTCCCACCTGCACAGAATGTATCTGTAGGGCTTGCATATTCTTTATGAGCAATTACCAATGTATATTTATCTGTTCCCTTCTGTATTTCTATAGCTTCAATTACATCACTTGGAAACTCAATATTTTTGAAATTAGAATATACAGGAAGCTTTTTTATAGATATGTCTTCAGCCTTACCAGCTTTATTTAGAGAAATAATAGAATACAAAGAACTGAAGCCTGTTGTTTTCCAGTTTGTTCTTAATGTTATATTTTTATCTGCTTCGTTATAATGCTTTGAAAATCTTGTATCAAGCATTGCACATTGATATAAAGAAGAACCACAGCCAGAAACCTGAACTAAATCCATATCATTCTTTTTACTTGAATATCTGAATTTCTGGATAGAATCAGAAGTTTTCAATGCTAAAGTCTGTAAACTACCAGTATTATTGAAATGCCAAAATTGGGTGTATTTATGGTAGTTGCCAGTGTAGAATTCATCAAGAATCACATATATATCTTTTCTGATTTTTATAATTCTACGATTACTGAATACACCACCTTTATCAGAATCTATATAACCGAGATGACCGCCTTCTATATAAGAATATTGACCAACCTTATTAAAAACTCTGTTTACAGCCCTGTTAAGTTTAGAACAACCCCAACTATCACAACATTCATAAAAGTTTTTATTGTCAACAATACAAGTATTATGAGCTGTGCTATCCTTAAACTCAAATCTTTCAGGTTTATTTACATAAGTAAAACGACCTGCATCTACAAGTAAATCTTCTCCATTTGCATAAAGACTTACATGAAGCTGGTCAGAATGTCCGTGCCCTGCTCCCAATGTACCGCAATGGAAATGTAAGAAATAGCTATCGGCTTTATTTTCTTTGTCTTCGTCCCAGAGGAAATAGTTGCCGCTTGAGCTAAGATTTGGATTGAAATCATAATTATCATCAATCTTAGCTTCATTATAAAGCTTTATGCCTTTTTCACCTGTATCCCATGCACTATCAAAATCTATCTTATCATAGCCGTACTTTTTGAATACGTTTAAAAAGCCGCTGTATAAAGTATTTTCACCAAATATTACTGCAGCTGTAGTAACAATATCTCTGCTATCTATTTCGTCACTATCACCAAAACAAAGTTCATTTCCATCAGGCTTTTGATAAGAAATTGAGGCATAAATCATATGAAGAACTTTATCTGTGAAAGTAGAATCTAATTTTATTCCATTTCTGAAAGCAAGAATAAGTACATCGATATAGTCATGTGCAACTTCATTATGATACATGGTACTTTGTTCCCATTGCGTACCATCTTCATATACTTGAATATCAAGCTCTTCTGAAAGTCTTTTTAAGCTTACAGCTATGTATTCTTTTGTCCTGTCGCTAGAAGGAAGCATAACTCCAGCCATAAAAAGACCATGGTTAGCAAGAACACCCCAGTTACTCATAAGATTGTAGCTGTTCCATACAGTCATTAAATATTCTGCATGTTCTGTTATACTTTCTAAAAACAAGCTCATTACTTCTTCTGTAATATTAGGGCTGCCTTTAAAATAGCACATAGCTTTCAGCCAGTATTCAAGACGTAAGCCAACTTCTATAGTACGCCAGGCTTGACCATTTTTTTCTGTGTGAGGTACATTTTTTACCCATGAAATAAGCTGTTCTGCAAAAGCTTTTGCATATTTTTCATCTTTTGTTACAGCATAAGCTTGTCCAAGACATATCCAGAATCTCATTCTGTTAAAAGCAAAAATCCATTCAGGGTCGTCTGCAGGCTGTTTTAACCAGTCTATTTCACCTTCAAATTTTACAGGAATGCAAGTTCTTTCCATATCCCAGCGAAGGTCAAAAATAAATATTTTTTCACAAACTTCGTCTGCGACTCTTTTTATATGCTCAAATTCTTCTTTACAATTTTCTTTTACATAAGAAGCAACTGCTTCTCTGTCCTCAAAAAAGAAATGTTTATTTTGATTAAAAAATTCTTCAACTTTCATTTTTTCTTCCCATTTTTACCAATACAAATTCCAATCTGCTTTTATCATTCTGGTTAAAGCTTCCATATAGAAATAGTCACCCCAGCTTACGCATTCATCTACACCTTCTGGAGTACAAGTATTGTAAGGAGATTTTTTGCTGTATGTTCCATGTAATACAAGACCGTTAGAAATTGTTGAATCTTTTACAGAATAATTCTTTATAAGAGACTGCATCATTTTATCAGCAAGTTCTTTATATCTGTTTATTTCTTCCTGATATTCTGTTTTGCCAGTTTCCTTTAATTGCTCTGCCATATCCAAAAGACCACATGCTACTATTGAAGCACTTGAAGAATCTCTTGGCTCTATTTCATCATCATGTTTTGCATTACTGTCATTGAATATCATGTCCCAATAAGGAATCATATCATCAGGCAGTTTTTTCAAATAGAAAGCAAGGGTTTTCTGGAACATAGCCTTGTATTCTTCTTTTCTGTCATACCTATAAGCAAGAGCCGTTCCATATATACTCCAGGCTTGTCCTCTTGCCCAGTAAGAATCATTCTTATATCCCTGGCAGGTGACACCCCTTAAAGCTTTTCCTGTTTCTCTATCCATAAAAAAAGTATGATAAGTAGAACCATCTTCCCTTATAGAGTTTGCCATACAAGTTGCGGTATGACGTCTTGCTTTTTCAGCATATTCAGGATTATTAGTTTCTCTTGAAGCCCAATAAAGCAAGGGAGTATTCAAAAGACAATCGATTATATAACGATAATTATCACTTGAATCCATTGCACCCCATGCCTGTAAAAATTGTCCTTTTTCCTGCCATCTTGAAAGAAGCTGGTCGGCTGCTTTTATGGCTGCATCTCTTGCTTCTTTATTTCCAGTTACTTTCCAGGCTGCCACACATGAAGGAGAATAAAGGAAGCCCATATCATGATGGTCTACGCTGATTTTATTATCAATACGGTTTATAAAGCTTTTTACCTGTACTTCTGCTGTATTCTTGAAAATCTTATCGCCTGTAGCTTCATAGCTAAGCCAAAGTTCTCCAGGCCAAAAACCGCATGTCCATTGATTATTTTTACAAGGTGGATAAAAGCCATTTACAGAAGAATGATTTTGACAAACTTCTGTAAAAGAAGGAATATTTTTCCTTACTTGACTAATGGCAATATCCAATGCCTGCTTTACACTTTCCATAATAACTCCTTTAAGTTTTATTTATATATATATTTTTAACCTTTCATACCAGCAGATGCAATTCCCTGAACAAAGAATCTTTGTAAAGAAAGGAATACAATAAGAACAGGAATAAGAGCTACAACAGAAGCTGCCATGATAAGACCGTATTCAGAAGAATACTGAGAAATAAACATGCGGAGTCCTATTTGTATAGTTTTCAATTCTGTTCTTGTAAGATAAATCATAGGTCCTAAAAAGTCGTTCCATGTTCTTACAAATGTAAAGATTGTAAGAGTTGAAAGAGCTGGTTTTGAAAGAGGAAGCATTATAGACCACCAGATACTATATTCATTCATGCCATCAATGCGAGCAGCTTCACATAATTCATCAGGAATACTTTCATAAAACTGTTTCATTAAAAATACACCGAATGCACTGAATGCCTGCAAACAAATCATTGAAAGATGAGTGTTATTCAAATGGAAACCTCTCATCATTATAAACTGAGGAACCATATAAACTTGCCATGGCATTGCTATTGTTGCGATATAACCAAGAAATAAAACATTTCTTCCCTTGAATTGCAATTTAGAAAAAGCATAAGCTGCAAAACTTGAAGTAAGAAGCTGTAAAAATGTGATGATAACTGTAAGTTTTGCTGTATTAAATACAAATTTTCCTAAAGGTATTTTTGTCCAAATGTCTTTATAGTTTGCCCATCTAGGATTTTTAGGAATCCATTGAATAGGGAATGTAAATACATCTTTATCAAGCTTCAAAGATGCACTTAGCATCCAGAAGAACGGCAGAAGCATTACTGCGGCAATTATGACCAGTGAAAAGATGATGAGTGGATTATTTTTTTGTATAGACAATCTATTTCTGCTCATTTTTATGCTCCTTTTGATTTAGTGGTTCTTTTTTTCTATATGGAACTGGAACAAAGTTACTGCAAGAACCAATGCAAAGAGTACCATTGATATTGCACTTGCATAGCCTAAGTCCCATGATATAAAGGCTGTATTATAAATGTGATATACAAGAACGAGAGTTGAAGTACCAGGTCCGCCCTGTGTAATCATATAGATTTGGTCATATACCTTGAAACAATCAATAGTAAGCATGATTGTTACAAAGAAGGTTGTTGCACTAAGCTGAGGAAGTGTTACATTCCAGAATTGCTGCCAGGTATTTGCTCCATCAAGATTTGCAGCTTCGTAAAGTTCAGGGTTAATGCCTTGAAGTCCGGCAAGATAAATAACCATATAATAACCCATATTCTTCCAGACACTGAAAAGAATAACAGTGAACATAGCCCATTTCTTGTCAGCTGCCCAGCCAGGAAGGCTGTTTTCACTTACACCCATATAAGTGAGCAACATGTTTATAGGACCTTTTGCAGGATTAAAAAGCATATTCCAAACAACAGCGACCGCAACAAGAGATGCTACATAAGGAAAAAAGCTTACTGTTCTACAAAAGTTTCTTCCAAATATCTTACGATTCAATATTATTGCAAGTAAAGGGGAGAAAACCATAGTCAATGGTACTGTACCAACGCTATAAATGATTGTATTTACAAGTGCTGCCTTAA
>JAILNT010000227.1 GCA_024691265.1 Treponema sp.
CAACGCTATATGAAGATGTTGGCGAATGGGGTATTTATGTATCTTGTGACAGGGAAAATGTTGCAACTGTTTTAACTGAATTAGATAGAGAACTCAAGTTCTTGAAAGATAACCCTCCTGATAAAAATGAATTGGAGGCAGCTCAAGAGCATCTATGTGGTGAAGAAATTATAGGAGACGCCGATATGGAATCTCATATAAAAAGGCTTAACCGTAATGCTGTTTTTTCAATGAAGCAAGCTAGTATAGATGAAATATTGGCTAGTATTCGTTCTGTATCTGTTGAGCAATTAAAAGTTCTTATTGACAAGTTGATAATTGATACTGATAGAACTATTGTTGTTTACGGACCTAAAATTCCTCATAGACTCTGCGATTTTAAAAAGTTGCATTTATAGCTATCTGTAGACCGTCTGCATAATATGTTTTATAATGACAACATGAGTATTGTTGTAAAATGTATTTGTGCAGATGGTGCTAAAATGCCGGCTTATCAGACTGCTGGAAGTGCTGGTGCTGATGTTTGTGCTAGAGTTGATAAAGATATTGTAATTCATCATGGGGAGCATGTTCTTGTCCCTACAGGTTTAAGTTTTGAAATTCCTTTCGGTTATGAAATTCAGGTACGCCCTAGAAGTGGTCTTGCTGCAAAATTTGGTGTAACTGTGCTTAATGCTCCTGGTACAATAGATAGTGATTATCGCGGAGAAGTTAAAGTGATTCTTATAAATCATGGAAAAGATGATTTTGTAATTCATGATGGGGATAGAATTGCTCAACTTGTTATTGCTAGTGTTGTGCAAGCTTCTTTTGTATCTGTAGATTCTATTTCTGATACGGAAAGGGGTGTAGGTGGTTTTGGTTCTACTGGTGGCATAAAGCAATAATATTTGTTTATAGTTTATCAGATGAATAAAAGTAAAATATCTTCAAATGTTCTTGTAAAATATCTGGTAAAAGAATTATTCCTTTACTTTTTTATATCCTTTTTGTTCTTCTTTATGATTTTTTTCGTTAATCAGATTTTATTGATGGCGGAAACTATTCTAAAGCAAAAAGTTCCAGTTAGAGATGTTGTAAGGTTGATTTGGTATTCTTTACCAGGTATTATTGCACAATCTGCTCCGTTTGCCACTCTTGTTGGCTTTCTTATGTGTTTTGGACGGCTTGTAAGTGATAATGAAATTCTTATATTAAGGGCTTCTGGCTTACGTTATGGTATTATCATGGTACCTGTTATTGTTTTAGGGCTTGTAATATCGGTATTGTCTTTTTTTGTAAATGATTATCTTCTTCCAGTTGGTACTCTTAAATTTAATCATCTTAGAAGGGAGATAATCCGTACTAATCCAGCTGTTGAGCTTGAATCTAATTCTATAAAGCGAACAAATGAGTCTACTCTTGTAATTGGTAATGCTGATAAAGAGCATGTTTCTGATTTAGTTATATTCGATACAGATGGCGATGGTTCTCAACGTATTATTGTGGCAGGAGATTCTAATGTTAATAAGGAACTCCCTTCTGGAATATTAATGCAGCTTAATATGTCTGACGCATCTGTTTTGTTGTTCGATAAAAAGAGTCGAGAAGATTTTGATTCTTTGGCAGCAAAACAGATTCAGCTGAATATATTTTCATCTGCTTTTGTTGATGATAACAGAGTCTTACCAAGAGAAATGACTTCGTATGACCTTTATAAAAAGATTGAGGAGATGAAGAAAAATCCTAATACAAAGGCTAAGGTTCTTAATAATTATAATCTTGAATACAATAAGAAATTTTCTATACCTTTTGCTTCATTATTTTTTGCTATATTGGCTTTACCGCTTGCTCTTATATTTGGAAAGCGAGATGGTCAGACGATTGGTCTTATAATAGGTCTTATAATTTCTGTCTTGTATTGGGCTATGACTATTTTAGGACAGATTTTTGGTATTCGTATTGGATTTGATGGCTTTTGGGCTATGTGGCTTCCTAATATTATTATTGGTGCTGCTGGCATTATTTTATATTTTTTGCTGGTACGAAAATGAAGCTTGTATTTTATCTTTATCGCAGATTTTTTGGAATATTTATTGGTGCTCTCGCTTTTTTTTGTCTTATATTGAATATTGCTGATTTACTTATGAATTTGTGGAAATACATATCTGTTTCTGCTTCTCTTTCTGATGTTGGTAAAATTGCATGTTTTTATGTTCCGAAAACGGTTTCGTATTCTGTTCCTATTGCAGTGTTATTTGCAACAGCTTATACGCTAAGTGATTTGTATGCAAAAAATGAGCTTACTGCAATATTTGCATGTGGTGTTTCTCTGCTTAGATTTACAATGCCTTTGCTTGTTTTTTCAATTTTAATGAGTGTAGCTTTGTTTTTTTTTGAAGACAGACTAGTTGTTTCAACTTATGCAAAGAAGCAAAGTTTGCAAAAAATTGTTTTGAAGCAGGAAGAAACAAAGAATAATGACAAGATTGTAATTATGAGTGACGCCGGTAAAATTATTTATAAAGCAGATTTTTATGATGATGAGTTGAGACGTCTTTCAGATGTTTATATTGTTGTTAGAAATGATAATAAAGAATTAGATTCTATATTCAGGGCGGATTTTGCAGAATGGAATGGTTCTTTTTGGGAACTTTCTGGTGCAAGTCAATATAAGATGACAGATGGAGAGATTTCTTTAGTCAGTATTGATAAAGAACTTGAGAAGTCTTTTTCAGAGATTCCTGAAACTTTCCGCAAAAATACTATTTCTGTTGATGAAGTTACAACGGAGGAGGCTAGAGAGTATATTGAGCATCTTTTAAAAGCCGGGCTTCCTGCTTCTGAAGCTCAATCTATTTATTATAAAAAATACTCATTTCCCTTTGTTGTTTTTATTGTTGTTTTTGTTGCTATTGGTCTTTCTGGTAAAACTCAGAAGAATGTTTTACTTGTGAGCTTAGGTTTAAGTATTAGTGCTGTAGTATTGTTTTATGTTGTTCAAATGGTTACAATGCTTATGGCTAAGTTCGGTGCAATTCCTCCTATGACGGGAGCCTGGTTTCCTGTTATACTGTTTATTATTATAAGTATAATATTATTGCAATTTGCCCGTACTTGATTTTATATTTTATTTTTTATTGAGGTTTTATGGATTCTCCTTTTTTTACACAGTTGCATGATGATACTACTAGTAGTGCTCGTACTGGTGTGCTGCATTTACCTCACGGAGATGTACAAACTCCTGTATTCATGCCTGTAGGAACTAATGCTACTGTTAAAGCAATTACAAAAGATGACCTTGAAGAAATCGGTTTTCAGATTATTTTGGCAAATACTTATCATATGTATTTGAGACCTGGTAGTGATTTGGTAGAAGAAGCCGGTGGACTTCATGGTTTTAGTGGCTGGAAGAGAAATTTCCTTACTGATTCAGGTGGCTTCCAGGTATTTTCTCTTTCTAAGCTCAGAAATATTTCTGATAAGGGTGTTTTATTTCAAAGTCATATAGACGGTTCAAGACATCTTTTTACCCCAGAAAGTGTTGTTGATGTACAGACTCAGTTCAACAGTGATATTCAGATGCAGCTTGATGTTTGTACTGGCTGGGGAACATCTAAGGAAGAATCTGTAAAGGCTTTGAATACTACTACTGCTTGGGCAAAAAGAGCTCTTGCAGAATGGAAGAAGAAGAGAGATGAGGGATACAAGGGTACTCTGTTCCCTATAGTTCAGGGCAATTTCTTTAAGGATTTAAGAGATAAAAGTGCTGAATTTGTAGCATCTCTTGATACTCCAGGTCTTGCAATCGGAGGTCTTTCTGTTGGAGAACCTGCAGATGTTTATATGGAACTCCTTGAATATACTGCAAAAGTTTTGCCTCGTGATAAACCGAAATATGTAATGGGTATTGGTACTCCTGATTATATTTTGGAAGCCGTAAGTAATGGTGTAGATATGTTCGATTGTGTATTGCCTACACGTAATGCTAGAAACGGTTCTTACTTTACTCGTGATGGTTTCCTTTCTATAAAGCAGGAAAGGTTTATGCATGACTTTGGTCCAATTGATAAAGAATGCCATTGTAAGGTTTGTCAAAATTATACACGTGCTTATTTAAGGCATTTGTATAAAGACCAGGAAATCTTGAGTGCGATGTTGGCTTCTTACCACAATCTTTACTTCTTAAATAACATGATGAAAGAAGTTCGTCTTGCAATTCAGGAAGACAGGTTTGCTTCTTATAAAGATGCATTCTTAAAGAGATTCAAGGCAGGAAATATTCAATAGCATATAAGCTTTACTTGAAAACAGGATAATTATGATAAAAACAAAGGTGCTTGCATTATTTTTAATTTCTACATCGATAGCTTTGTCTTATGCAGAGGAAAAGACTTCTGAAGAATTATCTATTCCTGATGCAACAGCAACTCAGGGACAGACTTCTAAGCTTCAATCTGAACAGCAAGTGCAATCAGAACAAACTCAGTCATCAGCAGACACTTCTTCAACGGAGTCAACTGATTTAGAAGTCGTTGATATTACTTTGAATGATGAATCTGGAGATGATGATGCTCCAAAAACTTATGGAGGAGTTGCTGTTGTTCCTGCTGCTAAAAGACCAAAGAAACCTACTAGCGAAGAGATTGCCGAGGCTGAAAAGACTCAGAATAGTAAGTCTGAGAATTATGAGCAGAAAATGCATGATACTTTCAAATTTGGTATCGATAGCGAAATAAGTGAATCAATAGATTCTCTTTTGAAAAATAAAGATAAGCGTTTTGTTGATGATATTTATGACCTTTTTCAAGTTTCTGAAAGTAGCTCTGTGAAAGAAACTATATTGAAATATTTCACAGAGCTAAAAGATCCTTGTCTCGAAGATTATGCTGTTGAAATTGCTAATGATCCCTATGATATGAAGAATAGTACTGTTTCTTTAGTACTGAAATATCTTGGTGCTGTTGAATGCAAGGCTGCAGCTCCTGCTGTTGTTGCTATTCTTGAAAGCGAAAATGAGTCTTATTTCGATGATGCCCTTACAGCTTTAGGTTCTATAGGTGGAGATAAGGAAGCTGTATTCCTTGCTGAATATCTTGATAGAGATGATTTATCTAACCACCAGAAGCAGGAGCTTATGAAAGTTCTTGGTAAGCTTAAAGCGGTTGCGACTTGGGATAAGCTTCGTGATGTTGTTGAAAATGAAGATGAAAATAGTTATGTCCGTATGTATGCAGCAGAAGCTATTGGTGCCATGGAAAAAACTGAATCTATAGATGTGCTCATTCAGCAATTTCAAGATACATCAGACCCTAATCTTCGTGTTTATATTGTAAAGGGACTTTCATATTTTTCTACAACTGAAGTGCAAAATGTACTTGTCCAGGCTGTTCGTGATGATTACTACAAGGTTCGTCTTGAAGCTATTGAAGCTGTTAAAAAGCAAAAGATAACAAGTGCAGTACCTTATCTTATTTATAGAGCAAAAAATGATAAAGAAAGTGCTGTAAAATATGCAACATATCCTGTTATAGCTATGCTCAATACGTCAGAAGGAAATGAATATCTTGTATCACTTATTACAGATAAAAAATCAAGTGACACAGTAAAATCTAAAGTTGCAGCCTGTCTTCTTGAAGAAAATAATGCAGGAACATCTGAAATAATAGAACTTGCTCGCGATACTTTGAAGAATGATGTTCATAAAAATCTTCGTTATGCTTTAGGTAAAGAATTTGCAAAGTATGAGAAGAGCGACTTTGCTTCTATTTGTGAAGAGTATTTATCAAGTTCAGACGTATCTACTCAAGGTACTGGTCTTGATATATATGCAAAAGGTCGTTATTCTTCTTGCAAAGATGCAGTCCAGAAAATTGCTGATATGCGTGATAAAAAGGGAAACCCAAAAGGTAATGCCAAAAAGGCAATGCGTATCCTCGGCTTAACTTGGGACGAAGAAAGCAAGACTGCTAAATAAAATAAAACCGCTGGCATTGTGAAAGTGTGCAGCGGTTAAAAGTTAGTTAATTATTATCTATAAAATCTATTATTTCTTTTGCATTATTTACTATAACTTTTGCACCATTTTCTTTTAGAAATTCAAGGCTTTTAAAACCCCAAGATACACTTATGCAAGGAATACCTGCGTTTTTTGCGGTCTGTATATCGACTTCTGAATCACCTATATAAATTGTTTTATCTATACTTTTATTC
>JAILNT010000120.1 GCA_024691265.1 Treponema sp.
GTTCTAAAAAATAATTTTTACCAATAATAAATATATGCGGAAGATTTTTATCATCGAATTTACATTCTTAATATTGACGGTTTTATCAGTATTTCTAAGTTATTATATTTCAAACTTTTTATAAAAGATAAATACAACAATATTTTTTTTACTTTTTTAGACAGACCTCAAATAAAAGCTTTATTGACAGTAACGATAATTAATATAAACATTTTTTTTCATAGATTAAAGTGATATTTTCAACGGGAACTTTATCAAAGATAATAAAAGTTGTATTATGAGCGTTAACTTCAATATAGTTAATATTTTTTCAAGAGGTTTATAATGTCATACCCATTTGAAACGATTGAGCCTAAATGGCAGAAATATTGGGAAGAGCACAAGACCTTCAAGGCTGTGGAAAAAAGTGATGTTCCAAAAGAAAAGAGAAGATACATTTTGGACATGTTCCCATATCCAAGTGGAGCAGGTCTCCATGTAGGACACCCAGAGGGATATACTGCAACAGATATCTACAGCCGCTATCTACGTATGAACGGATACAATGTCCTTCATCCAATGGGATATGATGCATTCGGACTTCCAGCAGAAAACTTTGCAATAAAGACTGGTACACACCCGGCTACAACAACATTCCAGAACATAGAGCATTTTACTCAGCAGATAAAAGCTTTAGGATTTAGCTATGACTGGGACAGATGTGCAATCACCTGTACTCCTGAATACTACAAATGGACACAGTGGATTTTCCTCCAGCTTTACAAAAAAGGACTTGCTTATGAAGCAGAAACTCCAATTAACTGGTGTCCAAGCTGTCTTACAGGTCTTGCAAATGAGGAAGTAAAAGAAGGACACTGTGAACGTTGTGGTGCACAGGTTACCCACAAAACAATCAGACAGTGGATTCTTAAGATTACAGCATACGCAGACCGTCTTCTTGAAGACTTAGACGGACTTGATTGGCCTGAAAGCGTAAAATCAATGCAGAGAAACTGGATTGGACGTTCAGAAGGTGCAGAAGTAAACTTCACAATCGCAGACAAAGACGGAAAAGCTACAGAAAACAAGCTTACAGTTTACACTACAAGATGTGATACCTTGTTTGGAGCTACATATATGGTAGTATCTCCAGAACATGAACTTGTTGAAAAGCTCACAACTCCAGAACAGAAAGACGCTGTAAAAGCTTATGTAGAAGCTGCTGCAAAGAAGAGCGACCTTGAAAGAACTGACCTTGCAAAAACAAAGACCGGTGTATTTTCAGGAAGCTATGCAATCAACCCTGTAAACGGCAAACTAATTCCAATCTGGATAGCAGACTATGTACTTATCTCTTATGGAACAGGAGCTATAATGGCTGTTCCTGCTCACGATACAAGAGACTGGGAATTTGCAAAGAAATTTAATCTCCCAATCATCGAAGTATTAAAGAGTGAAGTTGATGTACAGACTCAGGCATGGACAGAAGATGGTGTACATGTTAATTCAGACTTCTTGAATGGATTAAACAAAAAAGATGCTATCAACAAGATGCTTGAATACCTTGCAGAAAAAGGAATTGGTAAAAAAGCCGTAAACTACAAGCTCCGTGACTGGGTATTCTCAAGACAGAGATATTGGGGAGAACCTATTCCTCTTGTTCACTGTAAAAAATGCGGAACTGTACCAGTTCCAGAAAATGAACTTCCACTTGAACTTCCAAAAGTAAAGACCTATCAGCCAACAGGAACAGGAGAAAGTCCTTTAGCCGGTATTGATGAATGGGTAAACTGCAAATGTCCTAAGTGTGGAGGAGAAGCACGCCGTGAAACAAACACAATGCCACAGTGGGCAGGAAGTTGCTGGTATTATCTACGCTATATCGACCCTAAAAATGCAGACAAATTTGTAGCTCCAGAAAAAGAAAATTACTGGATGCCAGTTGACCTTTATGTAGGAGGGGCTGAACACGCAGTATTACACTTGCTTTATGCACGTTTCTGGCACAAGGTACTTTATGATTTAGGAGTTGTTTCAACAAAAGAACCTTTCCAGCGTCTTATCAACCAGGGAATGATTACATCTTTTGCATATCAGAGAAGCAATAAAGCTCTTGTACCTATAGACCAGGTAGAAGAAGTAAGCCCTGGAGTATATGAAGATAAAGACACACACGAAAAACTTGAACGTGTTGTAGCAAAGATGTCTAAATCTTTGAAGAACGTTGTAAATCCAGATGAAATGATTAAGAGTTACGGAGCAGATTCAGTACGTATGTATGAAATGTTCATGGGCCCTCTTACAGTTTCTAAACCTTGGAATACACAGGGATTAATTGGTGTTAACCGCTTCCTTGAAAAGGTATGGAATATTGCTGAAAAGCCATTGAGCAACATTGATATAAAAGGAAAAATTGAAGATAAAGCAATTGCTTCACTTCGTAAAACTTATGCAAAAACAGTAAAGAAGGTAACTGATGATACATCAACACTTAGCTTCAATACTGCAATAAGTCAGATGATGATTTTTATCAATGAAGCTGGAAAATGTCCTTCAATTCCTAAGGAAATGTGGGAAGGTTTCGTACTTATGCTTGCTCCTTATGCTCCTCACCTTGGTGAAGAACTCTGGCAGAAACTCGGTCATAATGAAACTCTTACTTATGAGAAATGGCCAACATTCAGCGAAGAGTATTGCAAGGACGATACAAAAGAGTTCCCTGTTATGATAAACGGAAAACTTCGTGACAAGTTTGAAGCTGCTGCTGACATAGACGCTGAAACAATGAAAAACATGGCTCTTGAAACAGCAGGTGCAAAGAAATTCCTTGAAGGAAAAACAATCACAAAGATTATTCCTGTTCCAGGAAAACTTGTTAATATTGTAGCAAAATAATCATCTATAAAAATTATCTATTGAAAAAGAATAGATGAAAAATTGATGGAAAAATAGAATTGATGTGGTTTAACAATAGCTTGTTAGCCACATCAATTTTTTTTTTGCTTTATAACTAAAAACGATACAAAAATAAATG
>JAILNT010000123.1 GCA_024691265.1 Treponema sp.
AAAACAAGAGATTTTTTCATTTTTCAACACTCCTAAATAATATCTATAAGCAATAGACAAATTTGTAAACACAGCAAAGATATCATAAATAGAAACATTTTGCCAATAGCTTATATTTTCAATATTTATATCTTAAGAAACGATATAAAATTGACATAAAATCTCATATAAAATGTACTCGATTAAATATTTATATACCGGTATAATAGCGAAAAAAATGCAAAGGTGGAGGCATTTTATGAAGTTAGATTCTAAAAACATGATTAGGACTGTTGTTACAATCGGTATTGGAACAGCTATATTTGTAGCACTTACTCTTGTACAGATTCCAATATTTTTTGTACCAAATACAGCATTACAGGTAAGAGCTGCTGTTCTTGCATTCTTTTCAGCAGCATTCGGACCTATTGCAGGTCTTGCTATTGGTATTATTGGACACGCTTTAGGAGATGCAATTTTCTATGGTTCAATATGGTGGAGCTGGGTATTACCTGATGGAATATTTGGTTTGATTGTAGGCTTATTTGCAAAGAAGTATGCAATTCAAGAAGCTGGCTTTAAATTACCAAAACTTGTATTATTCAATGTCATTCAAATTCTCGCAAATGTAATTGCATGGATAGTTGTTGCTCCTGTTCTTGATATCGCAATTTATAAAGAACCTGTAAATAAGGTATTTACACAAGGTGCAATTGCAGCTCTTTTGAATGTAATTATTATTCTTATATTAGGAAGCCTGCTTTCATTAGGCTATTCTAAGAGAATGAACGCTTCTTCATCATTACAGGAAGATAAAGATTAAACGATAAAAGGTATTACTAGATGGAACCTATAATAGAATTCAAGAATTTTAGCTATAAATACAGAGCTCAAAAAGAGCCAACACTGAAAAATATAAATCTAAAGATTTACAAAGGCGAAAAAATTCTTATTGTAGGTCCATCTGGTTCTGGGAAATCAACATTAGCTAAATGTGTAAATGCTTTGATTCCTTCAAGCTATCCTGGAAAAATAACAGGAGAAATCTCTGTTTGTAAAAAAAATCCTTCTAAAGAGGGGATATTTGGCATTGCAAAACATGTTGGAACCGTTTTACAAGATATGGATAGCCAATTTATAGGTTTAACAGTTGGAGAGGATATTGCTTTTGCACTTGAAAATGAATGTGTTCCTACAACTGAGTTAAAAGAAAAAGTAAAAGACGCTGCCAAAAAAGTTGATGTACAAAATCTATTGGAACAACACCCTGGTGAACTTTCAGGAGGTCAAAAGCAAAGAGTTTCAATGGCAGGAGTTCTTGTTGATAATGTTGATATTTTATTATTTGATGAACCTTTAGCCAATCTTGACCCTTTATCTGGAAAAAATACAATAGCATTAATTGATGCAATCAACAAAAAGCAAGGAAAAACAATAATTATAATAGAGCATAGACTTGAAGATGTTTTATACAAAGATGTCGACAGGATTATTGTTATGTCAAAAGGAGAAATTGTAGCTGATACTACGCCTAATGAAATATTTTCGACTGATATACTTGAAAAAACTGGTATTAGAGAACCTCTTTATATTGCTGCGATAAAACACGCTGGCTGTGACATATTAAAAACTTCAAAGGCTGAGAATATAGAAACTTTAGATATAACACCTTATAAAAATAAATTAATCTCATGGTTTACACAGATAGAAAAAAAAGAAAATCCAGTATCAAATGAAAATATATTAGAACTTAAAAATGTAACATTTAGCTATGATGGAGCAAAAAATACTGTAGAAAATATAAATTTCACAATAAAAAAAGGCGAAATGGTTAGTATTGTTGGTAAAAATGGTGCAGGAAAGACTACTATTTCATCTTTAATTTGTGGATTTATAAATCCTTCTTCCGGTAGTATTTTATTAGAAAATGAAGATATATCTGCTCTTTCTATAAAAGAAAGGGGTGAAAAAATTGGTATTGTAATGCAGAATCCTAACCAAATGATTTCTAAGAATATGATATTCGATGAAGTTGCATTGGGATTAACTGCAAGAAATACAAAAAATAAAAAATTTATAAGTCAGAAAGAAATCGAAGAAAGAGTTAATGAAACATTGAAAATATGTGGACTTTATCCTTTTAGAAAATGGCCTGTAAATACATTAAGTTTTGGACAGAAAAAACGAGTTACAATAGCTTCCATTCTTGTATTAAAACCAAAAGTTATCATTTTAGATGAACCTACTGCTGGT
>JAILNT010000136.1 GCA_024691265.1 Treponema sp.
TGCAATTCTTTTGACTATAGCTATTTATATATTTTTTTCCTATAGTTTTTCAGGACAAGCGATAAAAATATGGGGTAAATCAAATGAATTTGCTTCATATTGTGGTTACTCTCCGCTAAAAGCAAATCTTGGTATTATATCTATCTCTGGTGCTATTCATGGAATAGTAGGATTTGTATGTGTTTGTGGAAGCTATTACACTTGTCATGAAGGCTTTTATTCAGGAATGGGCTGGAATGCTCTTTCTTGTGCTTTAATTGCAAAACGAAATCCTATTTTAATAATACCGTCTGCTTTATTTCTGGCATGGTTATATACTTCTGCTGACAGGACAGCCTTATTACATAATTTTAATTTTGATATTTCTGGAGTAATTCAAGGTTTAATACTTTTCCTTATAGCAATTCCTCTTGTAATAAAATCAAATAAACAAGGAGCTGTAAAAAAATGATTTTACAAATTATATCGTCGTCTATTCCTTTAGTACTTGTTACTATGGGAGCTTTGATGAGTGAGTATACAGGCAGAATGGCTCTCTTTCTTGATGGACTTGTAAATCTTTCAGCTTTTTTATGCTTTGCTTTTACAATGCTCACAAAAAATGTATTTTTGGCTTCATTTCTTTCCATTCTAGTATCAACTGCATTCATAGCTTTAGCAGAAAGAATAACTACAAAAACAAAAGCAAATCCTTTTCTTACAGGACTAGCACTAAATCTATTATGTTCTGCAATGGCTTCAATGATTTCTTCTATTGCTTTTAATACAAGAGGAGTTTTAACATCATTAGATTTATTTTCGTTTGATGCAAAGCTTGCAAGAAATATAACAAGTCTAATTGGTATTTTTATAATAATTACAGTAGTTTTTGTCTTGTATAAAACAAAAAAAGGGTTATATTTTCGCATTACAGGAACAGATGAAAAAGTTCTTGAAGCAAGAGGTATAAATACAGGCTATTATAAATTTTCAGGCTGGATAGGAGCTGCAATTTTTGGAAGTTTAGCTGGTTGCTTTTTATCGATAAGACTTTCTTCTTTTGTTCCTAATATATCAAGCGGTAGAGGTTGGACTGCTCTTGCAGCCGTCTATCTTGGGAAAAAAAATGCTGCAGCCGTAATTGGTGCAGCATTAATCTTATCAGCAGCAGAATTTGCAGCAAGTAATGCTCAAAATATAAGCTTATTTGCCACAATTCCTTCTTCTATTCTACTCGCTCTGCCCTACATCGTCTCTATTATCCTTATTCTCTTCATTCATTGAGTCTGCTGGATTTTCTTTATCAACCGTAGCAGTGTCAACAGCTTTCTCTTCTGAAACCTGTTCTTCAATGATATCTCCTGTAGCTGTATCTGAAACTTTCTGTAAATTTTCTTCATCTTCAGGTTTTACAGTTTTGAATTCAGAAAGGATAGTTCCAACTTCGCTCATATTCTCAAAATTCTGTGTAGACAAATCGCTTACATCTGCCATTTGTTTTACAATATCAGCCGTACCTTCTCTTATTTCTGAAATACCCTCTGCAGAACTTTTGAAAATATTATTCATAGATGACATTTCATTTGATACAAGAGATTGGTGTTCAGAAAGCTGACCACAATAATTATTAATTTTTTCTGCAGAAGCTGTTATCTGTGCAGTTTTGTTAGAGATTTCTCCCGTAGCTACATTTGCAGAAGAAACACTTGCAGAGATTTCTTTTAATGATGCAAGCATTTCTGTTGCCTGTGTACTAACCTTTCTAAAAGCTTCCTGTGCATTATTACTTGAAACATTTGCTTCGTTAACTTTATCGATAATAGCATAAATAGATGTGCTAATACGTTTTGCATTCTCTCCTGTACTTTCTGCAAGAGACCTGATTTCTTCTGCAACAACACCGAATCCTTTTCCAGCCTCTCCGGCATGAGCAGATTCAATTGCAGCATTCATTGAAAGTAAATTTGTCTGCTCTGAAATTGCATTAATAATCGTAACGACATCACTTACTTCTCCAAGCTGACTTGTTATAGCTTCAAGTACCTGATTTGTTGCAGATATTTTTTCATCGCCATCTCGAACAAGCAGCTGCATTTCTTCCGCACTTGCAGTCCTTTCTTCTGCCATAGAATTTATGCGGCTTAAATTTTTTGCCATCGATTCGACAGCAGTATTACTTTGTTCAATAGCTTCAAATTGCTTATGATTATCTTCTACAAGAATTTTTGAAACAGCAGACATGTGCATTAAAGCATCATTTGTTCTTTCGACAGCATTATTTAAAGAGTCAAATTGGTTTGTAAGGCTGTTAATATTAGAATCAATCTGATGAATTGCAGCTGCAGATGATTTTGAAGCCATGTCAATAGATTTTCCAGAGTCTATTGCAGACATTGAAGAATGCTGAACAAGCAAGAAGAATTCATTTAAATTTGAGATAGCATTATTCAAATCAACCTGAAGCTCTCCTACTTCATCTTTTTCAGAAGCTTTTATTCTTACTGTAAAATCTTTTTGAGCAAGTAAAGCTGTTATTCTCTGAAGATTCTTTATACGCCTTGTAATTTTTCCTGTGATACGTGAAACTATTAATACCATTATAATAGTTACAAAAACTGTTATACAAAGTGCTAAAAGTCTAAATATTCTTTCAACTAACAAAACTTCTTCATTTAATCCAGCAGAAAGACTTCCTATTACGCTAACAAGACTATCACTTGTATACTGCAATGTTGCGAGCAAGGTTTCCAAAGCATTCATTTCAACTCTTAACTTTGCAATATCGTCATCTTTATAAATATCTATTGCATAAAGAAGTCCATGACTTGATACAGAATATTCAAATCCTTTTGGAAGCTCAAGATTAACTATTGTATAGAAATGCTCCCCTATCTGATTAAATTTATCTTCCAGCAATTTCCATACAGTCTCAAGATTACCAACTTTCTTCTCTAAATCTTTTAAAAGTATTTTTCTACCTTCACCATTTATTATGGTATCAAAACTTTCGGCATTGAGAGCTATTAATCTTTCCCATTCAGGATAAAGTTCAGTCATACTTGTAGAACTTGCTTTCACCCTATTTGTAAATCCTGAAACCTTTTCATAGTTATACTGCAATAGAGTTAATTTATACTGGTAATCTTTCAGCTTTAACTGTTGTGCAGAGCCAAAAATAAGTATTGCAGACAAAATAACTAACTGGATTACAAGCCATACAATAAGTAAATGGAATTTTCTACCGAGCTTCATATTTCACCTTTGAAATTAATATTTTCTTCTCTCCTTTTTTTTATAAAGGACAAAAGCGTAAATTAGATATACGCTCTTTGAAAGTACAAAACAGTCAGTATAGTAATAAAAGCTTCACTAACATGTCATTTTTTTTTGTTAGAAGAATTTTAAGACAGAATTTATCAAAATGCAACAAAAATAATACTTATTTGTAATTTTTAGCTCTGTAACTGTTTTTTATAAAAAAAGCCTCACACTTTAAAAGTGTAAGGCTTTTATCATTCTAAAAAACGAATATATTAATATACACTAAGAATCTTTTGAAGCTTTTCTTTTCCAATGATTCTCATAAAGTTTGCAAGACGTGGTCCCTGGTCTTTATTTATAAGTGCATGATACATTGCAGTAAACAATGCTTTTGCTTCAAGACCAAGACTTGTTGCTATATCATACATTGCCTGCTGACATTCTTTATCTAAAGCATATTCATCAAGCTTTGGTACAACTTCATCTCTTACACGCTTAACTGCTGTAAGCATGTCTCCTGTTATATCTTCAGCCTTGCTTCCATCATTACGGATAGAGAAACAGAAATCAGGTGCATAAGTTGGAGCACTTTCGTTAATCCAATACCAAGCACATGCACATCTTCTCTTTAGTGTTTCAACCTGTTCAGGCTTTATATCCTTAAATGTAGCAATTACTGCATCAATATCACCAGAGTATGTCTGCAATAATGTAGTAAGCATTCTAAATGGAACCTGATAAGGCATTACAGCTGGCATACCGGCTTCTATCTGGCTAAGCTCATATATTCTCTTTTCACGAAGAATAATATTTTCTCTCTTAGCAGGATCTTTTTCTTTAGGCTGCTCAACACCCCATGCAATACGCTCTGTTCTATCATAAGCTTCGTATACTGTAACAACATCAAGGTCAAAGCTGATAGAGAATTCATGGTCAACTTTATTCTGTGCAAAAATATAGCGAAGAACTTCAGGCTGATATACTTCAAGAGCATCTACAAGAGAAATTACCTTTCCTTTTGAAGATGACATTTTTCCAGGAACACCCTTGAGTTTTACGAAGTCATACTTCATTGTTACAGGAGCATCCCAGCCATAAACCTTTCTAGAAACAAGTTTTGCTGTATCATAGCTTCCACCAGGACTGATATGGTCTTTTCCACCCGGTTCAAATACTACTTTTTCTTCATTCCATCTCATTGGCCAGTCAACACGCCAACCGAGCTTAAATTCTTTTGATGTACGAAGATCTCCATGTTCTTCATGGCCACAACTTGTACATCGATATGTAACTCCATACTCTCCATCATAATCAATGATTTCTGTAGTATCTTTATTACACTTACAGCAGAAAGCAGCTACAGGCCAGTAGACATCGCTATCCTTCATTTTGTGTTCATCATCACGATATTCATTCAAACACTGCTTAATGAGTTCACGATTTTGAAGAGCCTTTTTCATGCCTTCTACATAACGATTTGCTCTATAACGACTTGCCTGATATAAAAATTCTGGGTGAATACCAACACGAGGAAGCTGCATTTCTATATCTTTTTCATGATGACGTGCATAATTTTCATCACGGTCAAATGTATCTGGTACCATTGTAATTGGATAACGAAGATATTTTTCAAGAACTTCTGGTTTTGGCATATTTCCAGGAACTTTACGGAATACATCATAGTCGTCCCATGAATATATAAAGCGTACATTCTTGCCTCTATCACGCAAGGCACGTACAATCAAATCTACAGTGATAATTTCACGGAAGTTTCCAATGTGTACAGTTCCACTTGGAGTGATACCACTAGCACAAGTATATGAAGGAAGGTCACCCTTTTCCTTAATGATTCTGGCTGCCTGCTGGTCAGCCCAGTGGCAAAGTTCTTTTAAGTCTCTTTCATTGCTCATAGTCTTAAAAGTATACTTAATAGATACATTTTATGCAATTATTTATTTTTTATTGGATAACAGTCAAAACCTGAACTTTTTAATCTTTTACCAACAGAATAGTTTTTATCATCGTCTACAAGTACAAGATAATAAGTTTTTCCATTATCTCTTACATCACTTTTTATATAAGCCTCAAAACCTGCTGCAGCAAGTTTTGTAACAAGATTTGATGCATTACTCCACTTACTGAAAAGTCCTAATTGCTCTATAACTTCAACAGAATCTTTTTTTGATTTTTCAGAATGGGCATATTCATTAATAATCTGAGCTGTTCCATTTTTAGGTATAAAATACCAGAAAGGAGCTGGTAATAAATAAATATCACCGTTTACAATAGCTGCTTCTGGACTTTTTGGATAAAGCTTACTTAGTTCTTTACCATAATAATCTTTACCTGTAACATACCATAAAGTAAGATATATAGATGGCCACACTATTTTCATAGAAGATAGTGTTGTATAAGTTTCTAATTTTGAAATAGGTTCATTTATATCAGATACATCTTGAGCTTTACACAAGATACACCATTGTTCATAAAGATTTATATAAGCATTTATTTTATCATCTGTAGAATTACGAACGGCAGAAGAAAGATAAATATCAGCAGATTCATAGTCCCCTGCTGAAAGAGAACTTCTAACTGCATTTAATATTAGTTGTTCAGAACTTATTTTTTGCATTCCAGCTGCATCTCCTGCGGCTATGGAAGCTGCATTTACATAAGAAGAACATGCATCAGAATACAAGCCAAGCTGTTCTTGTAAAGCTCCTAAAAATGCAAATAAAGAACGTCTTTCACTTGGAACTTTTACTTGTGAAATTACACTACGGATATAATCAATAGATTCTAAAGCCGATTCTTTAGAACTACTATTTTCAACTACCTCAGAAGCTGTTAAAGCAAAAGTATTACATGATAGTAAAAAATAAAATATTATGAATGTATATAGAATAATACAAGATTTTCGCACTTTTAATTATTGTCCTCTGAAACTATATTCTCTGAAGAAGCATCAGTATTTTTTGCTTCTTCACAAACTGTATCAGATAATGCATTTTCATCAGGCACAATCTTATTATTCTTTTTTGACGAGAGTTTATTAAAAAGCATTACCGGTACCATAATAATAACACCGGCAAGAAATGCAACCATAAGACTTACAAAGACAGGGACATCTGTCACAGTTGTGAATATAAGATTCACATCACATCTATTATTAATATTAAAACCACAAAATACGGTTAATAATGCTAAAATACAAACGCTTGTTATTACTTTCACTGTGGACATAACTTTCCCCCTGTCTTTATATTCGGTTACTCCCCTATATCTTCTTGAACAGTACCCTTGAATGTATTTCCATTTAAACTATCCAAATGTACTGTTACAAACTTTCCAATGACAGAACGAGGAGCCTTGAATGCAACTCTTTCGTCTTGTTCTGTTTTTCCAAGAAGTTCATCTTTATTATCACGGCTTACGCTTTCAGCAAGAACTTTAATTGTCTTTCCGACTCTTTTTTCCATTTCTTCCTGTGTAATAACAAGCTGCATATCAATGATTTTTTGTAATCTCTTTTTCTTTTCAGCCATAGAGATTTGATTTGCCATTGAAGCGGCTGGAGTTCCTTCTCTTGGATTATAATAGTACATAAATGCAGATTCATAATGAACAGTTTTCATAAGAGAAACTGCTTCTTCTACATCTTCATCTGTTTCTCCAGGGAAACCAAGCATTATGTCTGTTGTAAGAGAAACATCTGGTATTCTATTTCTGATTCTTTCTACTAAATCAAGATACTGTTCTCTTGTATAATGGCGGTTCATGGCTTTTAAAATCTTAGAACTTCCATGCTGTACAGGAAGATGAACATGATGACAAAGAACAGGATTTTTAGCGATGACATCAATAAGTTCATCACTTAAATCTTTTGGGTGACTTGATTCAAATCTTACCCAGCCAATCGGAGAGTTAGTAGCTTTTATGTGGTCTGCAATTCTCTGCATAAGCTCAGGGAATTTTATAATTTCATCTGTATCAGGAGAATCTTTTGTCATTTTTCCCCTATAGCTGTTTACATTCTGTCCCAAAAGTGTTATTTCACGAACGCCTTTTTCAGAAAGAGAATCGATTTCTGCTAAGATTTCTGAAACAGAACGAGAAACTTCACGTCCACGAACATAAGGAACTATACAGTATGTACAAAAATTGTTACAACCATTCATGATAGGTACAAAAGCTGTAAATGCACCTGGTTCAAGGCTTAAAGAAGAGAATGTGTAAACTGGGTCTTCACTTATATCAACAGGCTTTTTATGAGCTTCAACAGCATCAATTATATCTCCCATTCTCTGTTTTCCATAAGTACCAACAACATAATCTACAACCGGATAATCCCTCTTCATTGATTTAAGAAGTCTTTCCGCCATACAACCCATTACAACAACTGTAAGAGGCTTTGGACCATCTTTTACATATTCTGCAGCAATAGGTAATGATTTCGCCTTTGCTCCCTGAATACAATGTCTAACCTTTTTAAGCCCATCATAATAACCAAGACGTCCAAATATACGATTTTCAGCAGTAGCACGAACAGAACATGTATTTATGATAATTATATCTGCTAATTCAGGATTTTCAGCCTTTGTCCAGCCACGTGCAATAAAGGTTTGTTCAGCAGCAGCTGATTCTGCAATGTTCATCTGACAGCCATAAGTTTCAAAAAAATAGGTCATGAGATTCCTCTAAAATAAGATACGAGATAAGTATATATAAGAAAATGGAATGTGTATTTTAACAAATGCATGAAGAGCTTGCAATAGCAGCTTCCAGTGTATTTTGCATAAGCATTGCAATAGTCATTGGACCTACACCGCCTGGAACTGGAGTAATATAAGAAGCCTTTTCTTTTACAGCGTCAAAATCAACATCACCACAAAGGCGGAAACCGGATTTTTTAGAACTATCTGCTATTCTATTTACTCCAACATCAATAACGACAGCACCATCTTTTACCATATCCGCAGTTATTGCTTTCGCTTTACCAACGGCAGCAACAAGAATATGGTAAAAGATGGTGCTGTCGTTATTGATGTTGTAGTAAATAGAATAGCAGATAGTTCTAAAAAATCCGGTTTCCGTCTTTGTGGTTATGTTGATTTTGA
>JAILNT010000221.1 GCA_024691265.1 Treponema sp.
ATATGGCTCTTGTAGAGCAAAAGATAAATGAAGTACGTTATTTTCTTGATAATAAAAATGAGCCTGAAATGGAAATAAAAAAAGCCTGTGGAGGAGCAAGAAGCTGCCCGTTTTGGTATAGATGCCTGCCGGATTTTCCAAAAGAAAATACAATTTTTGATATAGTTCGCTTTCCAAAAGCCTTTGACTACTATGAAAAGGGAATTATTACATTTGAACAGGCTTATGAAAGTGAAATATTAAAGGGAAATAATCTTCAGCAGGTAGAAAGTGAGTTAAAGCAGCTTCCTCCTCAAATAAATAAAGAGGAGCTAAAGGATTTTCTTTCAACTTTAACTTATCCCCTTTATTTCCTTGATTTTGAAACATTGGCTTCCGCTGTTCCTATGTATGATAATTCTTATCCTTATGAGCAGATACCATTTCAATATTCACTTCATTATATGGAAAGTGAAAACGGAGAATTAAAGCATAAAGAATTTTTAGCATACCCAGGAAAAGACCCAAGAAGAGAATTGGCAGAACGTTTATGTGAAGATATTCCTATGAATGTATGTGTTACAGCTTATAATATGAGTTTTGAAAAAAAACAAATATCTGTATTGGCGAATCTTTTCTCAGACCTAAAAGAACATTTACTCAATATAAGGGACAATATAAAAGATTTAATGATTCCTTTTCAGTACCATTTTTACTATAACAGAAGAATGCAGGGAAAATATTCTATAAAATATGTACTGCCTGCTCTTTATCCAGATGACCCTTCTTTAGATTATCACAATCTTAAAGGAGTACATAATGGAGGTGAAGCTTCTGCAACATTTCTCTTGATGAAAGACATGGATAAAGAAGAGCTTGAAAAATGGAGAAGCTATCTTTTAAAATATTGCGGACTTGATACTCTAGCTATGGTAAAAGTGCTTCATCGCCTTTATGAAGCTGTAAAATAATAGTTAATCAGTTTATTTTCTTAACGATTTTTTGATACAAAAGACCTGTAATCATTAAAACTACTGTTCCTGCAACTATTTTTACAGGATATGAAATTATAGCCTCTTTTTTTATGAGCATTGCAAGAAGAACAACTGCTCCAGCTGGAGGCAATTTCATATTAAAGACTCTTACAAGAAAAATCATAACAGCCGCTGCAAAGGCAACACTTATTGTAATTGGTAGATGCAAGCATAAAGTAAATACATAACGGCTGAAAGCACCAGCAAACGCAGATAGAAAAATAAGAAAGATAACTTTAAAAGGCTGCTGAACTGTTATATTTCCCTTTGTGGTAAAAGCTAAAAATGCAACTAATAATGGGGGAGCAATACATAAAATGTTATCCGTATTAACTGCAATAAAAGCAAAGATGGCTACAAAAGATATCCTGTAGAAAAAAGTTATAACTTTCAATTTGTTTAATTTTATAGAATCTGCCTTGTATTTCTTATATTTTCTTACCTTTGTTTTTATAAGAATTACTCTAAGCAAAGCAATAAAACTTGTTAAAGAAAAAGCCGCAAGAGGATAAACCCATGAAGAAGTCTTTAATACAACTGGCAAAACTATTGCAGATGTTAAAGGAGTGAATGTTGTTCCACTAAAAAATAATATTAACTGGCTTAATGTAAAAGCTATAATAATTTGCAAAAAGTATGAAAGAGGCAAATATAGAACTATAGAAACTCCAAGGACTGCACAAAGACTTATCAATATAATCATTCTTTTCATGCTGCAATTCCATGAAAGTTTTTCTGATAAGATGCAGCCTATTGTTATAGCTGCGATTTCTGGAAATATGATTTCCTTTTCATCTAGCAGCTCTGAAATAAAGACCATTAAAACACAGCAAAGAAAAGTTAATAATATTGGTATCTGTTTCTTAAGTGCAGAAATATTTATCATAATGAAACAGTATAGATAAAGAAAAAAATCTATACAATGGCTTTTATTCGCCTGTATCCCCTTATAAAATATATTATTTCTGCTAAAGCTGTAATGACCCATGAGAAAATATAAAGCAAAAATAGCGATGGAATAGTTCTAAAATATGCAAAAATCGTATAAACCCAAAGAATACGGAAAAAACAAGAGCCAAGTAAAACTATTATCGATGGAACAATTGTTTTTCCAAGACCTCTATTTGCAGCAATAGTATTATCCATAAAACTTGCAATAGGATATGAAAATGCCATTATTTTTAATCTGAGCATTCCAGCATCTATAACAGCAGAATCATTTGTAAACATACCAAGTGCCTGTCTACCAAATTTATAAAGTAGCATGCTTAATATAAGACCTGCAGTAAATGCATATGCATTTGAAATAAGTATACTGTTTCTTATACGCTTTTTATTTCCTGCACCATAATTTTGACCTATAAAGGTTGCATCAGCTGTATAAAAAGCTCCCATAACATTGTAAACAATATTGTCAAGATTTGCAGAGGCTGCAGTCCCTGCAACCATAACCGCATTAAAAGAATTTACACCAACTAGAACAACAGTGTTTGCAATAGCAAATATTGCATTTTGAAGCCCTGCCGGAATACCAATTTTCAATATATAAAATATTTTTTGTCTGTTTACAATTTTCAGTTTCTTGAAATCCAATTTTATATTAGCAATACCTTTAGAAAGTAAAAGACAAACGAGGATTCCAGATGTATATTCAGAAATAATACTAGCGATTGCAACACCAACACAATCTAAATGACATACAATTACAAAAAACAGGTTAAGAATGATATTTATAACACCGGCGATTGTTAGAAAATATAAAGGGCGTTTGGTATCACCTGCTGCACCTAATACTGCATTTCCAAAATTATATAAGGCAACACCTGGCATACCGAGCATATAGATAGAAAAATAGCTTACAGCTCCGTCTAAAAGTTCAGCCTTTGTCTTTATCATAGATAAAGTTTGACGGGCAAAAGTAAAACCAAAAAGACCTAAAAGAATGCCTGCTGATAATGCAACAACAAAAGCTGAATGAACTGCTTCATCTATATCTTTTTGAGATTTTGCACCTATATAATAGGCAATTATAACATTAATACCGCCGCCAAGTCCTATCAAAAGACCTGTGAATAAAAATAAAAACTGAGATGTAGAGCCTACAGAAGCTAAAGGCAAGCTTCCTGCATATCTTCCAACAACTGCTATATCTGTTATATTAAAAAATACTTGTAGTAGATTTGTTAATGTAAGTGGTATGCTATAGAAAAATATTTCCTTTAATAAAGAACCTTTTGTAAAATCCTGCTCATAAGATTTTATAGTTCTTCCAGATTTTATATTGTACATGATTCAGAGAAATC
>JAILNT010000226.1 GCA_024691265.1 Treponema sp.
TATACTTGAAAAAGCTAAATATGAAGAAAAAATAAAAAAAGGCAATGGCGAATATACATTTATGTTTCGTAATGTAACCAAGAAAGTTGATAGCATTGCGAAATATATAGAAGAAAATCCTGATATCATTTCAAAAATAAATCTACATCATGAAAACGAAGAAGATAGGGCAGATACTAGAAAATTACTTTCTGATTTTGATTTGGAACTTGCCTATTCTGAACATTTTTCACTTGAATGTACAAATAAAGGTGTGTCAAAAGCTACAGGTCTTATAAAGCTTTGTGAATATTTGAATATCAATATAGAAGACACTATAGCGGTTGGTGATGCAGAAAATGACTACGCCGTACTTTCTACAGCAGGCTTATCAGTTGCAATGGGAAATGCAAAAGAATCTATAAAGAAAATCTGCGATGTAATAGTTGCGGATAACAAGCATGATGGCTGTGCAGAAGCTGTAGAAAAATATCTTTTGAAATAATCTTTTATCAAAAATAAAGCTCCACAAGCTACAAAAGATGTAGTAGTGGAGCTTGTTAAAATTAGATTTTGAAAAGTTTTATCTCATTTCCAATTTCTTTTATAGAATCTTGCATTTGTGTAGAAATATCATTCAAGGTTGAACCTGTTTCGTTAATTTTTCTTGCACCAGTACTCATTTCTTCCATGCTTGTCTTCATGGCAGAAGTAGCATCTTGAAGATTTTTGATTTCTACAAGAATCTGTTTATTACCGGCAGACATTTCAATAGAAGCTGTGCGAACTTCCATAGTGCTGTCGTTCATAGTCTTTAAGGCTTGGTTTATCTGAATAGAACCTTCTTTTTGTTCTTTCATGGCAGCTTTAACCTGTCTAACAAGACCATCAGTTTCTACAATCTTTGTTGTTACAGTCTGAAAAGCTGCATTTGACTGTAAACTTGCATTAACAACGCTTTCAATAGATTGCTGAATAATATTTAATTGTTCACCAATAGTTTTAGACTGTTCAGAAGAAGTTTCTGAAAGTTTTCTAATTTCATCAGCAACAACACTGAAACCTTTTCCGGCTTCTCCTGCATGAGCGGCTTCAATTGCGGCATTCATGGCAAGAAGATTTGTTTGCTGTGCAATAGAAGAAATTGCTGTATTAGCTTCCTGTAAAGATTCAGATTGAAGCTTGATATTGTTAATTTTATCATTTACATCAAGCTGCAAAGAAGAACCTTCATCTGCTCTTTTTGAAAGTTCTTCAAAAGATGATGACATTTTATCCATCGATTCCGAAACAGAACTAATGTTACCTATCATTTCTTCAACAGCGGCAGATGCCTGTGTTACTCCTGAACTCTGGTTTTCAATCATATGCTCCAATGATTCAATATTAGATGCAATTTCATTAACAGCCCCAGCAGTTTCATTAACACTGTTTGCCTGATTTCTTATCTGGTTATGTACAGATTCTATATTTGCAATAATTTGTGTAATGGAAGCACTTGTATCTTCTGTACTAGCATTAAGATTTTCACCTGCAATTTCAAGATTTGAATCTGCATGCTTTAATCTGGATATAATCGAATGTAATTTTTCCGAAAAGCTATTAAAGCCAGCTACAACTTCTCCTATTTCATCGTTTGAACTTTGCTTAATGCGTTTCGTGAGGTCTGCATTACCTGTTGCAATCTCATTAATATTTTCTTTTACAAGTCCAAGAGGCTTTATAATTCTGTTTACAACAATGTAAACTAGGGCTAAAGCTGCAAAAATAGAAATAACCATAAATATTATAAAATTGTGAAATATTTTTACTTCTCCGCTGAAAAAATAACTTCTAGGAGCAGCTGCAAAAATTGCCCATGGGGTTTCTTCAATAGGACGATAGGAAACAGCCATTGTTATATTAGAATTCTGCTGTTTGAAAGTTCCGCCACCAATTTCTCTGTTTTTTACCTTATCAAGTATCGCTTTAAGAGAGCTGTCATTTTCTAGCTTATCATATTCAATTGTATCTTCATTGTTATCATTTATAAGCATGTTTCCAGTTTCGATTTCTACTATAGCAGGGTGATAACCATTTCCAATATCTATAGAGTTCATAATCTCAAGAAAGCTATTTCCTTTTACAATAGAAACTAATATACCAATTATATTATTTTGGGAATTACGTACAGGAACTGCATAAAATTGTATATATAAATCTTTATCAACTTTGTTATCATTTGAAGGAGTTGAAACAAAATCATTACCTTTTATTGCTTCAATAAAGTATGGGGAGTCCTTAAAGTTTTGTATATTACCATTTGGAGTAATTGCATTTCCTTGTAAATCATAAAAAGCTATGTTTTCGTATTTTTCTGTATCCCGTTTAACAGCCATGTGTAAGAAAGATGTTTTTTCCTGAAGAGAAATATTTTCGTCCATTATCACAGGAATTAAGGCTATTGCATGAAGTACTTCAAATTCTGCTCGGGTTATAGCGTGAATCTGATTTGCGGCATCAGAAGCAAGAGCTGACATATTCATTTGAACTGATTTTCTTAAATTTGTATTCGCAACTTTATAAAGTGCAATTCCTAAGCCAAGATTTGATAAAGCTA